>DNJM01000174.1:385-9399 GCA_003489085.1 Lachnospiraceae bacterium | reverse complement strand
AAATCTGTACAGAAGCTACAAATACTGTAGATGATAAAGAAAAAGCAGAACTGTATCTGCAGGCAGAAGAGCTCCTGGTTAAGAATGCAATCATTTCACCGGAATATCTGGGAGAAAGCCCGACATTTATTGCAAATTACGTGAAAGGCTACTGTGTATCTACAAATGGTTCTCAGAACTGGCAGGAAGTATCCGTAGACAAGTAGAAGGTGAAAGCCGTATGATAGGGGGAAAGGGAGCGATCCGGGGGGGACGCTCCCTTTTCTAACATACAAGTGACATCAAAAGAAATGCAGAAAAAGGAGAAAAAGCAATGTATGTAATCAAAAATGGGACCGTACATGTCGGTAATGGAACAGTTCTTGCAGCATGTGACATTCTCATAGAGGGCAAGGTAATTAAACAAATCGGAAAAGGACTCCATGTGGAAGGGGCAGACATCATTGATGCATCCGGCTGTGATGTATTTCCGGGCTTTATCGACCCGGTATCCAGCGTTGGTGCCATGGGGATGCCGAGCCGTCATTTGGACAATGATGAATGCTCTGATCCGGTGACACCGGAAATGAACCTGAAATACAGCATCGATCCGGATGAAGTGAATGCGCAGGAATTCTATAAAAGTGGAATTACCACCGTTGGTCTGGCACCGACCAATAATAATCTGATGGGTGGGCAGATTGCGGTGTGCAAAACTGCTCCGCAGAAGATGGGACAGCGGCTTGTAAAAGAACATGCCGGATTGAAATGCAGTGTGACGAACAGTGTGAAGGCTACCTATGGTACAGCCAATCGTGTCCCGATGACGAAGATGGGAGTCTTTTTCCTGCTGCAGGAAACTCTTCGGGAAGCCCGCAGTACGGAAGCAGAAAAACGCACAGAGAGACAGAATGTGATCTGCAGTGTTTTTGATGAGCAAAGTATGCCGGTATTTGCAGCAGCTTCTACGAAGAATGAGATAGACGGACTTCTGCATATGATGAAGGATGAAAAGGTACAGATCAATCTGGTAGATGGCTTCTGCTTTGCTGATTCCTTAAAAGAGATGCTGGAGCAGAATGTCGGTCTGGTGCTGGGAAATGTGAATAATATGTCTCAGATTGCGAAGAATGGCATGGATCTGACGAAGCTGAATGCATTGGTAAAAAATGGAAACAGAGTTGCCTTCACTAATTCCTGCGGCGGGCACTCAGAGGGACGTGAGGTCTTCCTGTGGAGTGCGATAGAGGCTTACCGGGCAGGCGTTGCAGCAGAAGAAGTAGTTAAAATGATGACTCTGCATCCTGCAGAAATGCTGGGAATCGCAGACCGTGTTGGTACACTGGAGGAAGGAAAGGATGCGGATATTTCCATTTTTACCGGTCATCCGGTTACAACTTATGCAGCAAAAGTAGTACATAGCATGATAAACGGGGAGGTACTTTTCTAATGGGCAGAGTATTAATTCATGGCGGCACAATATACACTATGGTAGATGGAGAGAAGCCTTTTCAGGGGGATGTTCTGGTAGAAGACGGCGTCATCAGAGAGGTTGCACCCAGTATCGATGCAGCTGATGCACAGCTGATTTCGGCAGAGGGCTATTGCGTAATGCCGGGGCTTTTTGATGCGCACAGTCATATTGGATTATTTGATTTTAATCACGATAAGGCGGTGGATGATGCAAATGAAATGACAGCCCCGGTCTCCGCAGGTGTGGATGCAAGATATGGAATGAATCCAAAAGCACGGGAACTGAAGGTAGCATATGAACATGGAATCACTGCAATGCTCTTTACGCCGGGAAGCGGTGATGTTTTCTGCGGACAGCCATTTGTGGCTAAGACATACGGAGATAACATTTTCGATATGACAGTGAAAGCACCTGCTGCTGTTAAGATTGCACTGGGTGGAAATCCGAAGAATACATATGGCGACAGAAATCAGCTGCCGATGACCCGTATGGGAGTCGCACAGGTTCTGTGGGATACCTTCCGCAGAGCAAAGGAATATCTGGATAAGAAGGAACGTGGCGAGGAGCAGAGCTATGATGCGAACCTGGAAGCAATTATTCCTGCATTGAAGGGTGAGATTCCATGCAAAATCCACTGTACGCAGTACGATATGCTGACTGCAATTGAAGTTGCAAAGGCATATGGGGTACGTTTTTCCCTGGAGCATGCATGGGGCGCGACCGATTATCTGGAGGAAATTGTGGAAAGCGGCTGTGATATCTGCTATGGTCCGATCGCTACTTATCGTGCCGCAGGAGAACGTAGGAAGATAGATGTAGAGGCTGTAAAGCTGCTGGATGATCAGGGAGTCAATGTGGCTTTGATTACAGACTCTCCGATTCTGAGTGAGGAATCACTGTACCATCATATGGGTGAGGCTGTCCGTGAAGGCGTATCTCACGAAAGAGTCCTTCGGATGGTGACGGTCAATCCGGTCAGACAGCTTGGTCTGGAAGAGAGACTGGGAAGTCTGGAAGCCGGAAAGGATGCAGATATTATCCTGGTGCGTGGAAGAATCGGACTGGATACAGATGCAAAAGTAATGCTGACTATGATTGACGGCGAAGTGGTATATACGGCCGGCGAGTATCAGTGTTAATACCTGTAGACAGATATAGAATCAATAGAGACATTTTCTGCTTGTCAGAAAGGACTTCATGTGTTAGATTTTCTAATAAGAGAATTGGCGTCGGTGTGCAAAGGATGGCTGTCTTCTGCATACCGACGTTGTCGTAGAACGGACAGAGAAAGGAAGCAAAGACATGATGACAGAGACAAGGAGTGCGGAGGAAACTTTCCGGCTGGGGATGGAGATCGGGAAAAAAGCAAGGCCGGGGCAGATCTTTACATTGATTGGGGATCTGGGAGCAGGGAAAACCGTATTTACCCAGGGACTTGCAAAAGGACTGGATATTGAAGAAGCGATCAGCAGCCCGACCTTTACGATTGTTCAGGTTTACGAAGAGGGAAGGATGCCGTTTTATCATTTTGATGTATATCGGATCGGTGATATTGAAGAGATGGATGAGATCGGATATGAAGACTATTTCTACGGGAATGGAGTGACGCTGATTGAATGGGCGAATCTGATTGAAGAGATCCTTCCGGAGCATTATACGGAAATTATAATTGAGAAGGATCTTGCAAATGGATTTGATTACAGGAGAATCCGTATAGAGGAAGTATAGAGCTTGGAAAAGAGAGGAAATATTGTGAAAATAGTCAAAAGGATTCTGGTCATTTTACTGGTTCTGATTGTGTATGAGGTAGTTGGCATGCTGGTCCCCTTCGCCAAAATGAAGTCGATCAGCGAAATGTACCGTAAAGAGGTAGATATCAACCGGTTTTATGCGGAAGAAGACAGTCAGACCAGTCAGCGGGCCTGTGTAGTAGAAACGAATCAGGAGGCGCTTTCCTTCCGCCTGGATCTGTTTGAAAGGGCGAAGGAGAGTATTATATTATCTACATTTGATATACGGCCGGGAAAGAGTACGGATGACCTTTTTGCAGCACTGTATGCAGCGGCGGACAGAGGAGTACAGGTACAGATACTGGTAGATGGTATGTATGGTCTGCTGCATATGACAGGGGAAGATATTTTTCTTGCAGCGGGGATCCACCCGAATATTGAGATCCGTTTTTATAATATACCGAATCTGTTGATGCCATGGACGATTCACGGACGTATGCATGATAAATATATACTGGTAGATCAGGAGTATCTGCTGATGGGCGGAAGAAATACATTTGATTATTTTATCGGAGACTATACCAGGAGTAAAGGCTATGACCGAGAAGTTTTTGTTATGTCGGATGCAGGAGAAGAGGACAGCGCTGTGCAGCAGGTCAGTCGGTATTTTCAGAACATGTGGGAGAACGAGGCATGTCGGACCGTGTATGATACCAGACCGGCATGGAAGAAAGAAAAGCTGAAAAAGGAAGTCAGCAGGCTCCTGACGCATTATAATGACATGGAGCAGAAGGGACAGCTTGAGGAGCTTTCTTATCAGGAGCTGACAGTAGCGATTGAGAAAGCGACGCTGCTTACGAATCCCACACATATATTTGGAAAAGAACCCTATATCTTTGAGGAACTCAGACAGCTTATGCTAAGTGCAGAAGAAAGAGTGATGATCCATACTCCATATATCGTCTGCTCCGAAGAGATGTACAGAGGGCTTACGGAAGTGGCAGAAGCTGTACCGGACAGCCGGATGATTGTCAATTCGATTGAAGCAGGGGATAATGTCTGCGCTTCTTCGGACTATCTGCGTCACAGAGACGAAGTGCTGGAAACCGGCTTCAGGCTGTATGAGTATATGGGAGACCATTCTACCCACGGAAAGTCACTGCTGGTGGATGATGATATTTCCGTAATTGGCTCTTATAACTTTGACAACCGCAGCACCTACGTAGATACGGAGACAATGCTGGTGATAGACAGCAGAGAACTGAATGAGGAGCTGTATCAGAAGCTGAAAGCGCTGAAGGAACAGTCTCTGGAAGTGGATGCAAAAGGAAACTATATAGAAACGACAGATGTGGTTCCAAAGGAAATGGATCTTGAAAAAAAGTCTGTCATACGGTTTTTATCGGTACTGATCCAGGGAGTCCGGTATCTGATATAATCCTGGGAAAGGGTACGGTGTATATGGAAGAAGGACGGGAATTGGAATTGACGGCTGCCGGAAATCCATGTATACTTTAACATGCAATGAATGATAACAGAAAGAAGTGGTACGTGTGCGGATTTTAGCGCTTGACAGCTCTGGGCTGGTAGCCGGAGTGGCTCTGGTAGATGAGCAGCAGACCATAGCGGAATATACGATAAATTATAAGAAAACCCATTCTCAGACATTGCTTTCGATGCTGGATGAGGTGGTAAAAATGATTGATTTGAATCTGGAGGAGGTTGATGCCATTGCTGTTGCAGCAGGTCCGGGCTCATTTACCGGACTCAGAATCGGTTCGGCAACGGCAAAGGGACTGGGAATGGCACTGCAAAAGCCTCTGATTCGCATTCCGACAGTAGATGGACTGGCCTATAATCTCTTTGGGACAAAAGGGTTGATTTGCCCTATGATGGATGCCAGGAGGAGCCAGGTCTATACGGGAATCTATCGTTTTGAGGATACTTTTGAGATTCTGGAGCCGCAGATGGCGGTGCCTGTGGAAGAACTGATTGGAAAATTGAATGCCCGTGGTGAACAGGTGACATTTCTGGGAGATGGGGTTCCGGTTTATCGGGAGCTTCTTCTGAAGGGACTGACTGTACCATACCGTTTTGCACCGCTGCATCTGAACAGGCAGCGTGCGGCGGCTGTAGGAGCGCTGGCGGTGACGTATTATAAAGAGGGAAAGCTTGAAACTGCAGCAGAGCACCAGCCGGATTATCTGCGGGTATCGCAGGCAGAAAGAGAGCGCGCGGAAAGAGAGCAAAAGTCGGTATGATCGTACGTGAAATGGAACCGGGGGATCTGGAACAGGTGATGCGGATAGAAGAGACTCTTTTTTCTGTTCCGTGGACCAGGGAAGGATTTCTTACTTATCTGCTGAAGCCGGAAGCTGCTTTTCTGGTAGTAGAAGAGAAGGGCAGCATTCTGGGATACTGTGGTGTGATTACTGTACTGGATGAAGGGGACATTACCAATGTAGCAGTGCGGCCGGACAGGCAAAGAGAGGGCATCGGGAATTTCCTGATCGCTTCCTTAATCCGTTTGATGGATGCCATAGGGGTTACCACTCTGCACCTGGAAGTCAGAAGAAGTAATGCATCTGCCATTCGCCTGTATCAGAGACAGGGGTTTAAAGAAGACGGACTCAGGAAACACTATTATACGGATCCGGATGAAGATGCGCTTCTGATGAGCCGTATACCCGGAAAATGCTAAAAATAGAAGCAGTTTCCGGTAGTATTCTTACGGAATTCTCTATATAATGAGCTTACGGTTGAAGTACCGACAGAACATTTGAAGTCATTTTCAGACAGGGAGGATACCGATGAGAAAATATATGGAAAAAACAACAAATCCATGTCATGTAATTATCTGCAACAAATGCGGAAAAAAGATTGACAAAAAGGATGGCCTGCAGAAGGAAGAGGTATTCCATGGAGAAGTGCGATGGGGGTATTTTTCCAATAAGGATGGCGAAACCCATACGTTTGATCTCTGTGAAGCATGCTATGACGAATGGATCCGGAGTTTTCAGATTCCGGTAGAAATAAAAGAAGAGACGGAACTTCTGTAGAAAATCAAATGAATGAGGGAAAAATATGCTGGATATATGTTTGTTGGGAACAGGCGGTATGATGCCGCTCCCCTACAGGTGGCTGACCGCCCTGATGACCAGATTCAACGGCAGCAGCCTTTTGATCGATTGCGGGGAAGGAACCCAGATTGCAATCAAAGAAAAAGGATGGAGCTTTAAGCCAATTGATGTGATTTGCTTTACACATTTTCACGGAGATCATATCAGCGGTCTGCCGGGGCTTCTTCTGTCTATGGGAAATGCGGACCGAACGGAACCGCTGACTCTGATTGGCCCCAAAGGACTGGAACGGGTTGTGAATTCGCTTCGGGTCATTGCACCCGAGCTTCCGTTTCCGATTTTGTATAAAGAAATTACTGAGCCGGAGCAGACATTCGAAATGAATGGCTACCGGCTAAAGGCATTTCGTGTAAAGCATAATGTGATCTGCTATGGATATACGCTTGAGATCGACCGGGCAGGAAAATTCGATGTGGCGAGTGCGGAAGCAAATGGTATTCCCAGAATCTACTGGAAATGTCTGCAAAAGGGAGAAAACGTAGAAGTGGATGGAAAGGTATTTACGCCGGGTATGGTTCTGGGTGCACCTCGAAAGGGGATCAAGCTGACGTATACTACGGATACCCGGCCAACTGATTCCATACGTAAAAACGCGGAAGGATCAGATCTTTTTATCTGCGAAGGAATGTATGGAGAGAAGGATAAAGAGGCAAAGGCTGCAGAGTATAAGCATATGACCTTTTATGAGGCGGCACGGCTTGCGAAAGCGGCTGATGTAAAGGAGATGTGGCTGACACATTACAGTCCGTCATTGCCGCACCCGGAGGAATATATGGATGGTGTACGGGCGATTTTCCCACGGGCAAAGGCAGGAAGGGACAGGATGTCCGTCACACTTTCCTTTGAGGATGAAGAATAGGAAGGCGATAGAATGAGCGAGACAAAGGATATTTTCATATTGGCGATCGAAAGCTCCTGTGATGAAACGGCAGCGGCTGTGGTAAAGAATGGACGTGAGGTGTTGTCCAATGTTATTTCTTCTCAGATTGCACTGCATACGTTATATGGCGGCGTTGTGCCGGAGATTGCCTCCAGAAAGCATATTGAAAAGATCAATCAGGTAATTGAAGAAGCGTTGGATCAGGCGGAGGTAACCCTGGATGATCTGGATGCCATAGGCGTTACCTATGGACCGGGACTGGTAGGAGCGCTGCTGGTAGGTGTGGCAGAGGCAAAGGCCATTGCCTATGCGAAGAAGCTGCCGCTGATTGGCGTGCATCATATAGAGGGACATATTTCAGCAAATTATATCGAAAATAAAGAGCTTGAGCCGCCGTTTATCTGCTTGGTGGTATCTGGCGGACATACACATCTGGTTTGTGTGAAGGATTATGGAACCTATGAAATACTTGGGAGAACCCGGGATGACGCGGCAGGAGAAGCCTTTGATAAGGTCGCGCGTGCAATTGGCCTTGGCTATCCGGGCGGTCCGAAAATTGACAAACTGGCGAAAGAAGGAAATCCGAATGCGATTCCGTTCCCGAGAGCCCATATTGAAGGTGCGGAGTACGATTTCAGCTTCAGCGGAGTGAAATCTGCCGTACTGAATTATATAAATGGATGTCAGATGAAGGGAATAGAATATCACAAGGCGGATATTGCGGCATCCTTCCAGAAGGCAGTAACAGATGTACTGGTGGGGAATGCTATGCGTGCGGTAGAGACATATGGCTTGAAGAAGCTTGCTATTGCAGGCGGTGTGGCCTCTAATTCCAGCCTGCGCGAGGCGATGAAACAGGCTTGTGAAGAGCGGGGAATAGAGTTCTATTATCCCTCCCCGATTCTTTGCACGGATAATGCCGCGATGATTGGGGCGGCGGCATATTATGAGTATTTGAATGGTACCAGAAGCGGATGGGATCTGAATGCGGTTCCGAATCTGAAACTGGGAGAAAGATAGAGAAGACGGGAAACAGCGGAAAGGGGCCTGAGAAGCAATGACAGAGAACAGAACAGGAGTTGCAATCGTACTTGCAGCAGGACAGGGAAAGCGAATGGGAACCAAGATACAGAAGCAGTATCTGGAGCTGTCCGGGAGACCTGTTCTCTATTATGCTCTGCGCAGCTTTGAACAGTCCGACCGGATTTCCCGGATGATTCTTGTAACCGGTGGAGGGCAGGAAGAATATTGCTGGAAAGAGATCGTAGAGAAATATCGGTTTAAAAAGGTATGTGCCGTTATAACGGGCGGAAAAGAACGGTATCATTCTGTTTGGAATGGACTGCAGGAAATGAAAAGGCAGGGGTTACAGGATGCCTATGCCTTTATTCATGATGGAGCACGCCCATTTGTGACAGAAGAGATCATTGAAAGGGCATACCAGGAAGTGATAAGGGAAGAAGCGTGTGCAGTGGGTATGCCGGTGAAGGATACGATTAAGATTGTGGACGGAAGCCAATATGCATTAGAGACGCCAGACCGGAAATATGTATGGATAATTCAGACACCGCAGGTGTTCTCGTTTCCTGTAATCTATGATGCCTATCAAAAGCTGATGGAGCAGGAAAAGGAAAATGTAACGGATGATGCAATGGTGGTAGAGCTGATGACAAAGCATCCGGTGAAGCTGGTGAAGGGAGCCTATGAAAATATTAAGATTACAACTCCGGAGGACCTTTTGACAGCAGAACTCTTTGTACAAAAAATCTTTCATGAAAAGAATGGAAAAACTAAAAATAGTTATTGACAGC
>DNJM01000174.1:0-132 GCA_003489085.1 Lachnospiraceae bacterium | reverse complement strand
GCCAACTAAAAATAGTTATTGACAGTGAAAAAACGGTGTGCTAGAATAGAATTTGTCTTGAGCAGTTATTGAAATAACTCAGAACACAACTGTTTTCAAAATGAATAATGTGGAGAGGTATCGAAGTGGTCA
>DNJM01000046.1:11268-11691 GCA_003489085.1 Lachnospiraceae bacterium | reverse complement strand
ATATTTCTCTATATAAAAATATCTTTTATTTTTACTGCCAAAATATTAAATTGGCAATCTTATCTTCCAAATAAATTCTTTTTTATATTATACCCTCTAATCTACATTTTCACAACCGAATTTTGGGGCATCCATTTTTAATACATGGCAATACTCCTCCAGCTCCAGTTCTTCCTTCCAGTATTGGATATCCAATACCATTGGAACGCAAAAAGACCTGAGCGATATCTCGAAAATGAGATTCTCTCAGGCCTTCCTTAAAAGATCCATATCCGGAACGGTACAAATCTGCCTACCAGAAATGCCGCGAGCAGGTATATCCATACAATGGCATACGCAATCCGGTCATTCCTATGATAAACAAGCGGTTTCATTTTGGTGCGTCCTTCTCCGCCCCGGTAGCATCTGGCCTCCATCGCCATG
>DNJM01000046.1:0-10986 GCA_003489085.1 Lachnospiraceae bacterium | reverse complement strand
GGCCTCCATCGCCATGGCCAGATCGTTGGCACGACGGAAGGCAGAGACAAATAACGGAACCAGAATCGGAATCATCGCTTTTGCCTTTTGAATGATATTGCCGCTCTCCAGATCGGCTCCACGGGCAAGCTGCGCTTTCATAATCTTATCCGTTTCCTCCAAAAGAATCGGAATAAACCGAAGGGCGATCGACATCATCATCGCAATCTCATGTACGGGCACCTTGAGCTTTCCAAACGGTTTTAACAGGCGCTCAATCCCGTCCGTCAGTGCATTCGGTGTTGTCGTCAGAGTCATAATAGATGCCCCCATAATCAGGAAAATCAGACGGATTGCCATAAAGACGGCTGTCCGGAGTCCCTGTTCGGTGATTACCAGAAATCCCACCGCCAAAAGTACCTTCCCGCCCTTCGTCAGAAAGAGATTAAATACGACCGTAATCATCAACAGCATAATAATGGGCTTTAAACCCTTCACAATAAATTTCACAGGTACCCTGGAACTCCGGATAATCATGAATAGAAAAATTGCCGCCAGTAGATATCCCAGCAAATTCTGCACCAGAAACAGCGAAATCAGGTACAACAATGTACATACTATCTTGACTCTGGGATCCAGTCCGTGCAATTTACTTTCCGCCGGATAATATTGTCCTATCGTAATATCTCGAATCATATTCTATGCCTCCGGTTGCTTCTGCTGTGCTGCCTGTAAAATATTTTTTTCTGCCGGCAGTATCTTTCTCTCTTCCAGGCAGCGCGTAATCTCATCGGCTGCCTCTTCCACCGTTGTAGCATCTGTTCTCACCGGCAGACCATGTGCTGCCAGTTCATGCATAATATATGTCACCTGCGGCGCTGCCAGTCCAACCTGCTCCAGCTCTTTATAATGGGAAAATACTTCCTTCGGGCTTCCATCCAGCATTACTTTCCCCTTATCCATCACGATAATACGCTCTACATATTTTGCTACATCTTCCATACTGTGAGACACCAGAATCACCGTCATATGAAGTTCTTTCTTAAGAAGCAGGATCTGATCCAGAATCTCATCCCGGCCCTTGGGATCCAGACCGGCCGTCGGCTCGTCCAGCACCAGCACCTCCGGCTTCATTGCCAATACCCCGGCGATCGCCACACGCCGTTTCTGCCCGCCGGACAGATCGAAGGGGGATTCTTTATAGTATTTCTCCGGCAGCCCTACCAGCTGCAATGCCTCCCTGGCACGTTCCAGGCATTCTTCCTGAGAACAGCCCTGATTCTTTGGTCCAAAACAAACGTCGCTGATTACATCCACTTCAAAAAGCTGATGCTCCGGATACTGAAATACCAGACCCACTTTTGTTCTAAGAGACTTCAGATCATATCCATCCGCGTAAATATTTTCCCCGTTCACATATACGGTTCCTTCCGTGGCCTTCAGCAGTCCATTCAGATGCTGAATCATTGTCGATTTACCAGATCCGGTATGTCCGATCACACCGATAAACTGCCCGTCTCCGATCTCCAGATTCACGTCCTTCAGTGCATGCTTTTCATATGCCGTGCCCTGACTGTAAACGTATCCTACATGCTCTAATTTAATTGACATAATACATCCACCAATTCTTCTTTTCTTAAGATACCATCCGGAATAGAAAAGCCTCTCTGCTGCAGCTCATATGCCAGCATCGTCACCTGCGGAACATCCAGACGGTATTTCTTTAATGTCTCTACCTGTGAAAATACTTCCTTCGGCGTTCCCTGCATCACGATATGCCCCTGGTCCATAACAAAAACCTGATCCGCTTCAATCACTTCTTCCATATAGTGGGTAATCAGGATCACCGTAATCCGCTCTCTTTCCCGCAGCCCCTGCACAGCACGCAGAACCTCTTTCCGCCCATTCGGATCCAGCATGGCAGTCGGCTCATCCAGTACAATACACTTCGGATGCATGGCAACCACTCCTGCGATCGCCACTCTCTGCTTCTGCCCGCCTGACAGCTTATTCGGCGAATGATGCCGATATTCGATCATACCGACTGCAGAAAGGCTTTCCTCGACCCGTTTCCAGATCTCATCCGTCGGAACGCCCAGATTTTCCGGTCCGAATCCGACATCTTCCTCCACTACCGTACCAATGATCTGATTGTCCGGATTCTGGAACACCATACCGGCGCTCTGCCGAACCTCCCAGAGATGTGACAGATCGGAGGTATCCTTTCCATCCACCCACATCGTACCGCTTTCCGGCAGCAGGATCGCATTCATATGCTTCGCCAATGTCGACTTTCCGGAACCATTATGCCCCAGAATCGCAATAAACTGTCCCGGCTGAATCTCCATATCTACTTCATCAATCGCCCGGTGCTTTCCGATGACATTGCCTTCCTCATCCCGCTTTTCATATTCAAATACCAGTTTTTTCGTGCGAATCATATCCGCCAGTCTGCTCATCTTCGTCCGTCCTTTACTTATCAATCGTCTTATTGTAATCCTTCACGGTGCATTTGGCAAGGGCTTCCTAAGAATTGAAGGTTCCGTGATCCCCCTTATCCTCTGCTGATCTTAAGAATCGGGCTGATTTTTTTATAGATCAGAAATACAATCACTGATACCAGAATGCCCTTCACCAGATTGAATGGTGCCACCGCCAGAATCACAAAGCTTCCGATTCCCGTGATGGAAGAATTGATCTCAGTTCCCATAGCCACCAGCGCATCCAGCGGAATACTAAGTACTCTGGAATATAGTGGAAGCAGAATGTAAGCATTGATCACGCAGCCTGCAAGCGTCATGCAGACCGTCCCTGCTGCCATGCCGATCTCCGCACCATGCCGTGTATGCATTTTCTTATACAGGATTCCGGCCGGTACACAAAGACAGCAGCCGATCACGAAGTTTGCCACATCACCGACCCCTCCTGTCATGCTGCCCTTTAGCAGCACGTGTAAAAGAATCTTAATCAGCTCAATCATAGCTCCGGCTGCAGGCCCCATGGCGAAGCAGCCGACCATCACCGGAATTTCACTGAAATCCAGCTTATAAAAGGCCGGTGCAAAAGGAAGCGGGATCTCAAATAACATCAGAACCGTTGCCACTGCCGACAACATGCCTACCTGCGCGATCCAACGGATCCGATTCCTTGATTGTACATGATGCTGATTGGAAATTGTGTTGTTTGTGCTCATATGTATCTTCTCCTTTCAATGGGGGAAATTTCTTCTTCCTAATCGAAAAAACCCCGGCTGATCCTGCCGGGGTTTATGCACAACTTCATTTTCTTCTCTCATCCAGACTTTACTGTCGGTTTTGGAATTCCATTTGAGCGAAGCTGGTTCGCTTCTATGGTCACCAAATCAGCCGTTGCTTCAACAACAACGGGTCGCGGACTGTACCGCCGGTTGGGAATTGCACCCGACCCCGAAGAAATTTCCTTATCGTGCTCATTATATAGCCTGTAAGCAAGGATTGCAAGATCCTTTTACTTTTTTTATTCTTCGTCCTCTTCTTCTCTCTCTTCCTCTCCGACATCGATTACTTTCAGCTCTCTTCTGAAGAGCAGATCATACAGCACCGGAACGATAAAGAGCGTCATCAGAGTCGCATACACCAGACCACCGATCGTAACAATCGCCATTCCCCGTCCCATTTCACTTCCGACATCATGGCTGAAGGCCATAACAGACATCGCCAGAATCGTAGTCATCGCCGTCATCAGGATCGGACGCATACGGGTTTTCCCTGATTCTACGAGTGCCTCGCGTTTCTCCCAACCGGCCAGCCGCAGCTGATTCACATAATCAACAAATACAATACCATTATTGACAACTACCCCGGTCAGCACCAGGAAGCCCATCATACCAACCACGGACAGCTTTTGTCCGGTTATCAAAAGTCCCAGAAGTCCTCCGGTAAAAGCCAGCGGAATCGTAAAGAGAACGATAAACGGTGACAGAATACTCTGGAACTGCGCCACCATGATCAGGTAAATAAATACGATCGCAAGTGCAATCATCTGCACCAGGTCAATCATGGAATCCTCAATTGACTGAGCTTCCCCGGCAATTTCAATCGTATACCCCTCCGGTACCTCATACTCCTCCAGAAGCTTCTTCACCTCCCGGCTGATCAGAGTCGTATTATACCCTTCTTTCGTTTCCGAAGTTACGGAGATATATCTGGTCAGATTCTCTCTGCTGATACCGGCAATGCTGTTCGCTTCTTTTGTAGAAGCAAATTCCTTCAGATAATGCGTTTCCTTCACTTCATTTCCCTGTTCATCCCGGGTTGTAGTATCAAAAGCAAAATCCATCAGGTGATCTACGTTCAGCTTATGATTTTCATCTACGATCTTTACCGCATATTCTTTTCCATCCAGCGTCAGAGAGACTGCATCCTTCTCCGTCGTCAGGGCAGAAGCCATATCACCATAGATCTGTGCTACAGTAAGTCCATAACGCATGGCCGCATCCTTATCAAGCACCAGCTGGATTCCCTGCTCGCCTTCCTCCTGTCCATTGGAAATATTATCAATTCCCTCTACCTTTCCAAGCAGCTTCTTCATATCTTCGCTGATTGCCAGCAGCTGATCCAGATCTTTACCGGAAATATCCAGCTGCACCCCGCTTCCGCCCAGCGCAGACATATCCATACTCTGTGTAGAGACCTCCGTCTCGCAGGGCAGGTCCTCCGTCTTCTTATATACTGCCTTTTCAATCCGGTCTGCTTCCTTTGCTCCGTCCTCTGTCAGCAGCAGATAAAAAAGATAATCGGTATAGTTTTCATTTCCCTGAGATCCGCCCGACATCATAGAAGCAGACATACCAATCCCACTTCCATTTGTCAGAGCTCCGACCGTATCAACCCCATCGATTTTCTGCAGTCGCTCCATAGCCTGATCCGCCATGGCAAAGGCTTCTTCCTTTGTCAGCCCTTCTTCCGCCGTTAGGGTAACAGAAATGGACTGGCTGTTCATTTCCGGCAATAATTCCATTCCCATTTTCGTTGTCCGCCATCCGGCAAACACCAGAAGACTCACAGCCAGCAGCAGAGGCACCGGCTTATACCGCAGGCAGAACCGCAGAATCTTCTCATAACCATTCAGCGCTGCATCAAACCAACGGTGTTCCTTCTCTTTCGCATTTTTCAGGATAGTCGCACTCATACTCGGTACCACAGTCAGCGCCACGATCAGGCTGGCTCCCAGAGAATAGGCGATTGTAAGACCCATATCCTGGAACAACTGCCTGGTCAGTCCATCCGTAAATACGATCGGAAGGAATACACAGACCGTTGTCAGTGTGGAGGCTATAATCGCTCCGGCCACCTGCCTTGCTCCGCGGACAGCTGCCTTTGCTGCCGGCACTCCCTCGCTTCTGAGCCTGTAAATATTTTCAATGACAACGATAGAGTTATCCACCAGCATGCCGACACCAAGCGCCAGACCGGACAGTGAAATAATGTTTAATGTAATATTTGAAAAATACATCAGCACAACCGCAAAAAGTACACTCAGCGGAATACTGAAGGCAACTACAATTGTCGGCTTCGGATCCTTCAGGAAAAGTACCAGTACAATGATCGCTAAAAGTGCGCCCCAGATCAGGTTCGACAATACAGAGTTCACAATGATCTTAATATAGTCTCCCTGATCCATCAATGCAGTAATATGTAAGCCTTCATGCTGCTTTTCCAGCTCCTCTATTGCCTTCCCGACTGCCTTCGACACCTCGGAAGTTCCCGCGGTAGAGGATTTCGATATATTCAGAACAACCGCTTCATTGCCATTCATCTTCGCATAGTTTTCACCAGCATTATCGATCAGCGTTACATCCGCCACATCTCCAAGACGGACATCTCCGATTCCGTCCATACTTACAAGAAGAGTCTGCGTCAGTTCATCCAGGCTGGAGAATTCCTGCCCGATCTTCAGAAGATACTGCTCCGCCTTCTCATCCTCCGACTGTGCAATATATCCGGCCGGCATGGAGAAATTCTGCGCGTAAATCAGACTGGACAGCATATCCATTGTCAGCATAGAATCCAGATTTGCACTTTCCAGCGCCGTCTTTCTGGCTTCTTCATACTGCTCCTTTGCCGCCTTCAGCTGTGCTTCTCCGGAAGTCAGCTGCGCTTCCCCGGCAGATAACCGGGCACCGTAAGAGCCAAATGCCGCCGCGGCCTGCAGCTTTCCTTTTTCCACCTGTACATAATTGGCCTTTGCCTGCTCAACCGCCTGATCTACCTGTGCCTTCACTGCTTCTGCAGCCATCAGCTCTACTTCCAGATTCGCCAGTTCCGCATTTACCTGCGGAAGCCGAATGAAAACCTTCTCCGCCAGAAGCTTCAGATTATCCCATGTAAATCCTTCCAGCAAAGATCCCAGCTCCGGATGCTGCGCCAGAATTTCCGGGTGCTGAATGACGGACTGGAGCACCGCATTGACCTGATTGTACAGTCCCTGTGTGTCATCTGCCAGGATCGTATCCACAGACAGATCCGGCGGCAGTTCAACACCAAATCCGGGAGCCATTCCGATCAGTTCTGACAATGCCTTATTAATCGCATCATAAACGAGCTTTCCCTGCTCTTCATATATCTTCTTTTCTGCCTCCAGTGCAGCCTTGCCGGTCTGCAGATTTGTCACCTGTGCACCATATGCCGCAGACTGTGCCACTGCTTCATCCATCATCTGACTGAACTGTGCCAGCTGTTCAAATGTTGCATCCTGCTGGGATTCCAGCTGGCTCTTTCCATTCTGCAGCTGTGCCTTGGCGCTTGCAAGCTCCGCTTCCTTCTCCTCCATGGTCTGCTTTGCCTCGGCAAATTTCTCATCCACCTGCGCCAGCAGCTTATCATTCAGGTCATCTATCTTCTGCTGATTCAGCCGGACTTCTACCATATCTTCTATCAGTCCTGCTGTTCCCACACTGGCCACACCTGACTGACGCTCCAGATAAGGAATGATCGTATCTTTTGTAAACTGACTCAGCTCTTTGATATCGTATCCATCCATATCCACGCTCATGGTCATCGTTGCCATCATATCCGGCGAAATCTCCATCAGCATCGGGGTTCCTGCTCCCTCCGGAAGGCCCTCCTTCAGCTGCTCCACAGCAGTAGAAAGCTTTACCATAGCACTGTCCATATTCGTATCATCTTCAAATTCCAATACAACCATGCTATAATTTTCCGAAGACGTACTGGTCACATTCTCCACACCGTTAACCGTTCCCAGAGAACCTTCCAGCAATTCTGTCACTGAACTCTCCACCTTCTCCGGTGATGCTCCCGGGTAAGTTGTGATTGCAATCACATATGGCAGGCTGATCGATGGCAGCAAATCCGTTGTCATATGCGTAAAGCTGATAAACCCAAGCACCAATACCATGATGACCCCTACCACTACGGTAAATGGCTTCTTGACACAATATTTAGATATCATTCTTTTCTCGTACCTCCATACACTAATGTTTTCATTTTAGACCCATTTCCCGTTCATAGCAATGTAATAAATATAAAATTTTTATCAAAACACCTATGTGCAAAAAAAGTCCGCTTATCGCCCCTCCTGCCGAGGTTGGATAACCGGACCTTTCCCTGTATAGAACCAGCTGCTTTACATACTCTCTGCCCGCTGTTCTACATTTTTCTTAAAATTCATAACCTCATGATCGTACTCCGCATTCATAAATTCCGAACGGATCATAAAATCTGCCGTTGCCTTATTAATTGCCATTGGAATGTCGTAAACCTGCGCAATACGCATCAATGCTTTTACATCTGGATCATGCGGCTGAGCCGTCAGCGGATCAGAAAAGAAAACAACAAAATCAATTACACCTTCTACGATCTTAGCGCCGATCTGCTGGTCGCCGCCCAGCGGGCCGCTGTTGTAACCCTTGATGGTCAATCCCGTCTTATCCGCAATCAGACGCGCCGTAGTTCCTGTCCCGTAAAGCTGATGCTCCTTCAGCACGTCATAGTTCTTCCGGCACCATTCAATCAGCTTCGGTTTTTCATTATCATGTGCAATCAGAGCAATGTGTTTCTGCTTTCCGATTGTAAATGTTACATATTCATCCTTCATATGCATTTCCTCTTAAACACTCTTCCTGCCGCATACATGCTTAGGCATGTACAGGTTCTTCATAGACTTCCCCAAAGGTGTCTACCGTTACACTCTTCATCCTCTGTGGTTCCAGTGGACGATCGCTGTAATCGGTGGCCGTTTCGGCGATTTTATTTACTACATCCATTCCTTCTGTCACCTTGCCGAAAGCCGCATACTGTCCGTCCAGATGCGGAGACTTCTTATGCATAATGAAGAACTGGCTGCCGGCTGAATCCGGATGCATCGCACGGGCCATAGACAGTACTCCCGGATCATGCGCCAGGTTATTTGCAAAGCCATTCTGCGCAAACTCACCTGCAATATGATACCCTGGACCGCCTGTACCGATTCCCTGCGGACATCCTCCCTGAATCATAAATCCTTCAATCACACGATGGAAAATCAGTCCATCATAAAATCCTTTATTTACCAGCGATACAAAGTTTCTCACGGTATTCGGTGCAATTTCCGGATACAGCTCCGCTTTTATCACATCTCCATTTTCCATCGTAATCGTAACAACTGGATTGGTCATCTTCTTATCCCTCTTTCCTGTTTTTTTCTATCATATCATGTCCTTGCAGGCACTTCCAGCCTTTTGTCTGTAAAATCTTTCCCGACCTGGATTTTAGCACACCCGGAAATGCTCCAGCATCACTGGAAAATATTCATGGCTATATTCTGCCAGAGAATAGCCGCCTCTGTGCAGGCACCATTCCGTTACCAGCGCCCTCTCGCAAAGAGCATAGTATTTTGTCAGTTCACTGACAGATCTTTCTCCGGATATCTGCCCCCGCTTCTGCCCTTCTTCAATGATACTGCCGATCATCCGATAGTAAATCCGGTTCTGATCCAGAAGGTTTCCTTCCTTTGCCACGAGCTGTGTGGAATATAAGGAAGCCAGCAGATCCACATTCACCTTCTGCTCCAGCATCTCATGCATCTTCAGATTCAGGTACAATAGCTTGTCAAAGCTGTTCATTGCCGGATCCATTTCCCGGTAAAGCTCCTCGTATTTCTCATCCAGAATCGTAGAAAGCGTCCCCAGAAAGGCATCCTTACTGTCAAAGTGATAGTAGAATGATCCCTTTGAGGTTCCGGAGCGCCGTATAATATCATCGATTGTTGTGTTATCGTACCCTTTCTCATAGAACAGCTCCCATGCCGCCTCTACGATCTTATTCTTTACTTTCCCGGCCATAATTGATCCGTCTCCTTCTAAATATTACAGACTTCTGGATACATCCGCACAGACCTTCATCGCCTCAATCAGCGCACCGCGGAAGCCTCTTTCCTCCAGCACTCTTACGGCCTCAATCGTTGTACCACCCGGCGAACAAACCATATCCTTTAACTCGCCCGGATGCTGCTTCAGATCCAGAACCATCTTCGCACTTCCCATGACTGCCTGTGCAGCGAATTTATAAGCCTGCAGTCTTGGCATACCCTCGCTGACAGCCGCATCTGCCATCGCTTCAATCATCATAAATACATATGCCGGTGAACTGCCGCTGACAGCTACAACGGCATCAAACAGTCTCTCCGGAACGATCTCTACTTCTCCGAAGCATCCCAGCAGATGGCATGCATAATCCTTCTCTTCTTCTGTTACATATTTATTCATACAGGCAGCTGTCATACCCTCCAGTACCAATGCCGCCGTATTCGGCATTGCACGGAAAATTTTCACCGGTTTTCCAAACTGCTCTTCCAGCCAGTTCAATGTCTTGCCCGGTGCAATCGTAATGATCAGCTGCTTCTCTACAGCATCCCTGATTTCTTCAATTACGCTCTGGTAAAACTGCGGCTTCACAGCCAGAATCAGGATATCTGAATTCTCTGCTACTTCCAGGTTACTTTCTGTTACACGAATGCCATAATCCTGCTTTACTCTATCTCTTCCGGCCTCGGCAATATCCGATCCGATTATATCTTCTGGATTTAAGAAATTGTTTTTAATGACACCTCCCATAATAGCCTCTGCCATATTACCACATCCAATAAATCCTAATCTCATAGGTAAGTTCCTCCCGTCTATCTTTTTATACTCTAGTACAAATTCACAGAAAAAAACATACCACCCTCTCCTTCATTTGTCAACCTTTTGTCAAATATTCTTTTGAAATAAAACAGTATTTCGACTGCATGCCAATATTGTGTTGAAACGATAAAACAGTTTTTTTGCACAATTGCATTTTTCCCTGCCACACGCTTGCTTTTATGCCCCGACTTTGTTAATCTATTCATATATTATCCTGAGATTCATGCGAGAATAAAATCAAATGCAAGAGGCTGTATTATGATATACGAAACCAAAATCATTTCATCCAGGGATGAATTACATACCTGCAATTTATTTCATGTAAATACGCTGCTCTGGGGTACTTCAGCCATCCCACCAACTTACGGCAGGCTCGGTTTTGTACCGGAGGATGGCTTTTATCTTACCATGACCTGTGAAGAATCACAACCGCAGAAGCACTGTACGGCCAATCAGGGCGGGGTCTGTCTGGACAGCGCTATGGAAATGTTTCTCCAATTCTTTCCTGAACAGGGAAACAGTAATATCTATCTGAACTTTGAATTAAATGCTGCAGGTGCCATCCATGCTAAGTATGGAAATGACCGGATCAATCGTTTACCATTCCCCATTACCGGCCGCTATGCCTGTGAATGGAGCTGTTCGGAGACGGAAAACAGCTGGAGTATCATGATCCGCATACCTTTGTGTGCTCTGGAACAGATCTACGGCAGTCTGAATCTGAAAGAGGGAAGCATGTTTGCCTGCAATTTTTATAAAATTTCCGAAACACCGGAGATCGAGCATTATGCCAGCTATGCTCCGATTTCTGCACCTGAACCAGATTTTCATTTACCGGAATTCTTTGC
>DNJM01000003.1:2520-3907 GCA_003489085.1 Lachnospiraceae bacterium | reverse complement strand
CATATAGCAAATCTTATTTTTGAACTATGTTTTAAACTATAGTTCAAATATAACACTTAACTATAAATTTGTCAATATATCCACGCTATATTTACGCAATAAAGCTGTACAAAATATGAGTTAATCTTCTTTTTTTCTCCACGGCCCGTTCCGATAAAACAGCATCGTCAGAACCGTTGCAATCGACCAGCCAATCGGCCATGCACACCAGATTCCCACCGCTCCGAACTCAGCGGAAAGAACCACTGCCAGTACCACTCTTAGAATCAAATCCGTAAATGTCGCCAACATAAATTGCTTCATCATTCCCGCACCGCGAAGTACACCGTCTGCTGCCAGCTTTGCTGAAATGACAAAGTAAAACGGAGCCAGAATCCTTAAAAACTGGATACCGGTCTGAATTGCCGTTCCTGTCACATCGTCCATAAACAGATAGAGCAGATACCGCCCTGCAAAAAAATAGGCTGCCGCCAGGGGCAGACAAAGTGCCCATACCATTTTCAGCCCGGCCCGGAATCCTTCTCTTACACGTACCAGCTTCCCGGCACCGATATTCTGTGCACTATAGTTGGACATTCCATTTCCCATCGTAGTAAAAGATGTCACAACCAGATTATTCAGCTTCACCGCCGCGGAATAGCCGGCAATCACACTGGCTCCAAAGCTATTAATCACACTTTGGATCACAATATTTCCAATGGAAATAAAGCTCTGCTGCAGAATACTTGGCACCGCAATCATGGCGATTTTGAAAAAGAGTTGTTTCGAAAACAATTCCACCTGCTTCTCTGCATGGATTTCCTTTAGACGCTTCAATACAACGGCCATGGCTAATATACAGCTGATCCCCTGGCATAGAAAAGTAGCCCAGGCTACACCCGCCACTCCCATCTGAAAGACCGTTACAAACAGAATATCTACTGCAATATTCGTTGTAGAAGAAACGGCCAAAAAGAGAAATGGTGTACGGGAATCCCCCAGCGCCGAGAAAATACCTGTCGCTATATTATAGAAAAACATAAATGGCAGTCCCCAGATATAAATATCCAGGTAAAGCCTGGAATCCGCCATAATTTCCTGCGGCGTGCGAATCAGCCTGAGCAGTCTTCCACAGCCCGCCATTCCGACCGCCATCAAAACTGCACAAAGCACCGCGCTGGAAATCATCGCCGTATAGACAGCTGTTTTCATTCTGCTATAATCCTTCGCCCCGAACAGCTGCGATATGATAACCGAAGCTCCGATATTGCATCCGAATGCAAATGCAATAAAAATCAATGTGATTTCATAGCTGTTTCCAACTGCAGCAAGGGCATTCTCACCGATAAATTTGCCCGCCACCAGACTGTCTGCAATATTGTACAGCTGCTGGAAAATAATGCTGCCA
>DNJM01000003.1:1961-2221 GCA_003489085.1 Lachnospiraceae bacterium | reverse complement strand
CTGCTGGAAAATAATGCTGCCAAATAACGGCAGACAGAATTCCCATAAAACTGTTCCAGGATTCCCCACGGTCAAGTCCTTATTCCGCTCTTTTTTCCTTTTTTGTTCCATATATAAGCTCTCCTCTATCTTGCTTTTCATTTCCTCCGGTATTATACTATGCACTAGAATTTGTGTAAACTGTATATTTGATATATTTAACATATCAAAATGATATGAGGAGAAATTTATGAGGATCATTTATGACTATTACCGCATTT
>DNJM01000003.1:0-1653 GCA_003489085.1 Lachnospiraceae bacterium | reverse complement strand
TATTATGCGGCAAAATACCAGAGTTTCACACGTGCAGCAGATATTCTGATGAGCAGCCAGCCAAATGTTACCCGGGCAATGAATACACTGGAACACGAGTTGAACTGCAGGCTGTTTCTGCGTTCTAACCGGGGCGTTGCTTTGACTCCGGAAGGAGAAAAGCTTTTTGCCCATGTCCAGATTGCCCAGGAACAGCTGCAGGCCGGAGAACTGGAGCTTGCTGGCACACGCAGTCTGCAAAGCGGCTATGTATCCCTCGGTATCAGTGAAGCCGCTCTCCACGGAACACTGCTGCCCGTGCTGCGGGAATTCCATCTGACCTATCCCGGTGTTCATATCCGAATCATGAACCATTCCACTCCCCAGGCAGTGGAAGCCATAAAAAATGGCATTGTAGAACTGGCAATTACCACGACACCCACAGGGATCTCCCGCCCTTTGTCTGAGACCCTGCTGAAGGAATTTCAGGATATTCTGATTGCCGGGCCGCATTTTTCCGCTTTGCAGGGAACCACCATCCACTTAGAAGAGCTTCGCGCTTATCCACTTGTCTGCCTCGGTCCGCACACAAAGACCTATAGCTTCTACGATCACTGGTTTGCCGAACATGGACAAATATTGCAGCCGGACATTGAAGTTGCTACAACAGACCAGATCCTGCCTATGGTAAAACACGATCTTGGCATCGGCTTCCTCCCGGAGTATTTTGCACGGGACGCCATAGCCGACGGCAAGGTATTTCCCATACAACTGGCAGAACCTTTCCCGGCAAGGCATATCTGTCTGCTCAAGGATAAAAGCCGCTCCCTCAGCATCGCCGCCCGGAAGCTGGAAGAAATGCTGTGGAATGCAGCCGAAGTCTGATCCGATTATGGGCGGGGCGGAACACCAGATAGTTACTCCATATGCATTTTTCTCAAAAAAACAGGAGGCATTCCACTATGATATGGGAAATGCCTCCTGGCTTTTAACTATTTTTGATAAATTTCGTACCGCACTTCGGGCAGGTGATCTCAATCCTTCCCTTTCCTCTCGGAACCCGGATCTTCTGGCTGCAGGTCGGACACTTGTAAATATGATGCGTCTTCCGCTGTGCACTATCGCGCTTAAACCGCTCCCAGGATGTTCTGAAACGATTCGTCATCTGCCAATATTTCTGATTCTCCGCAATTCTTTTATTCCGATTTTTCGAAAACACCCGAAAATATGTATAAATCAATGCCAGTACACCGATCAGATAGAAAATCTCCCGTCCTGTCAACAGAGACAGAATAAATCCGATCAAAGATATGGTAATCAGAAATCGCGAAAACTGATCCATCCCATATCGTCCATACATAAAGCGTCTTAATTTTTCTTTCATAATCCTTCACCTCATACCCGGTGCATCTCTCATCCGGCTTATTATGTTACATTCTAACCTCTTTCTGTGAAAAATCAATGAATTCCCGCGAAAAAAATTATTAAAATACCATAAAGACAGTTAACTATATTACAGCTTTCTAAAAAACGATGCCTGGCAACGAAAAATCCGAAGCCGTCCCTGATTGGGAGCAGCTTCGGATCATCATTCTCATGCGGATAACAGGACTTGAACCTGCACGTCGTAGACACCAGATCCTAAGTCTGGCGCGTCTGCCATTCCGCCACATC
>DNJM01000228.1 GCA_003489085.1 Lachnospiraceae bacterium | reverse complement strand
TACAGAACCGCGGTAATGGATTTTACATTCGGATTTTATGATAGCCACTGTGAAGAACATAAAGCGCAAGAAAGATTGGAAAAGTAAAGGAGAGTTGTGTGATATGAAAATGAAAAAGCTTGCAGCAGTATTAGCAGTAACAGGAATGCTGGCAGCATCCGTGATGGGCTGTCAGAATACAGAGACAGAAGAGGGCAGCAGCCAGACAGATACCGGAAAGACAGAGACACAGACGGGAAGCGAGTGGGATGCTGCGAATGATATTACGATTGTATCCCGTGAGGACGGCTCCGGTACAAGAGGCGCTTTTATTGAGCTGTTCGGCATTGAAGAGAAGCAGGGAGACGAGAAGGTAGATATGACAACAGAGGAAGCACAGATTACCAATAATACGGCAGTTATGCTGACTACGGTTGCCGGTGATGAATATGCGATCGGTTACATTTCTCTGGGATCTTTGGATAACAGTGTGAAGGCTTTGAAGATCGACGGCGCGGAAGCCACTGCAGAAAATGTAAAATCAGGTACGTATAAGGTCTCCAGACCGTTTAATATAGCGGTGAAGGAAGATATGCAAAATGAGGTGGCAAAGGATTTTATGAACTTCATTATGAGTACCGAAGGCCAGAAAATTGTAGAGGATAATCATTATATTCCGGTGGATGATGTGAAAGAATTTGAAGGTACCGCTCCATCCGGCAAGGCAGTCGTAGGAGGTTCCTCTTCCGTATCACCGGTGATGCAGAAGCTGATTGAAGCATATCAGGCGCTGAATCCGAAAGCAGAGATTGAACTGCAGACAACAGACTCTACGACGGGTATGACCTCTACTATCGATGGAAGCTACGATATTGGTATGGCATCCCGTGAGCTTAAGGATACAGAGCTGGCAGAAGGTCTTCAGCCGACCGTGATTGCGACAGATGGTATTGCAGTGATCGTAAACCTGAAAAGTACGGTAGACGAACTGACCAGCGAACAGATAAAGGCAATTTATACGGGCGAATATATGACCTGGGATGAGGTATTGGAGTAAATGAAATCAAAAGCATGGACAGAGAGAGTCATGCAGGGAGTATTCTTCATTGCCGCCTGCACTTCGGTGCTGGCGGTAGCTCTCATTTGTATCTTCCTTTTTGCAAATGGAATCCCTGCCATGAAAGAGATAGGATTTATCAGATTTTTAACCGGAACGCAGTGGAAGCCGAATAACAATATCTATGGTATTCTGCCAATGATTGTAGGAAGCATCTATGTGACGGCCGGCGCCGTTATCGTAGGAGTACCGATCGGAATTCTGACTGCTGTTTTTATGGCGATGTATTGTCCCAGGAAGCTTTATAGACCACTAAAGGCAGCAACAGAGCTGTTGGCCGGAATCCCATCCGTAGTGTATGGTTTTTTTGGACTGGTAGTGCTTGTTCCCTGGATCAGATCTCTGGGAAGATGGCTGAAGGAGCTGGGTGTGGTCCGCTCTCCGGGAAATGGAAATAGTATTCTGACTGCATCGCTGCTCCTCGGGATGATGATTCTGCCGACGATTATCGGAGTCACAGAGTCTGCCATCCGTTCCGTACCGGCACAGTATTATGAAGGGGCACTGGCCCTGGGAGCAACCCGCGAGCGGAGTATTTTCCGGGTAATCATGCCGGCAGCAAAATCAGGTGTGATTGCCGGGATCGTACTGGGAGTCGGCCGTGCGATCGGAGAAACGATGGCAGTTATTATGATTGCCGGAAATCAGCCAAGAATGCCGCAGAGCCTGCTCAAGGGCGTCCGCACATTGACCGCCAATATTGTGATGGAGATGGGATATGCTGCCGAACTTCACAGAGAGGCGTTGATAGCGACAGGCGTGGTACTGTTTGTATTTATCCTGATTATTAATTTTAGCGTAGCATTGCTGAACAGGAGGACAGAGCGTGAGTAATCAGACATCCTTTGGACAAAAATTAAAGACCTATCTGCGGCATCCGGGTTCTTTCGTTTTATTGCTGCTGGTATTGCTGGGAGCCGTGTTGACATTTACCGTACTGATCTTTCTGATCGCATACATTTTGCTGAAAGGCATTCCCTATATCAGACCGTCATTGTTCTCTCTTACGTACACCTCGGAAAATGCCTCCCTGATGCCGGCCTTGATCAATACGGTGATTATGACATTGCTGGCACTGATCATAGCAGTTCCCCTCGGAATCTTTGCGGCTATTTTCCTGGTGGAATATGCAAAGCGTGGGAATCGGTTTATAGACGTCATACGGCTGACAACGGAAACACTGTCCGGTATTCCTTCTATTGTATACGGATTATTCGGCCTTCTGTTTTTTGTAAATGCGCTGGACTGGGGTTTTTCCCTATTGGCTGGGGCGTTTACACTTGCCATTATGATTCTGCCATTGATTATGCGTACAACGGAAGAGGCGCTGAAATCGGTTCCTGATTCGTATCGGGAGGGAAGCTTCGGGCTGGGAGCCGGGAAACTTCGGACGGTGTTCCGGATTGTACTGCCTTCGGCGGTGCCTGGAATTCTGGCAGGTGTCATTCTGGCAGTTGGACGTATTGTAGGAGAGACAGCGGCGCTGATGTACACGGCCGGTACGGTGGCAAAGGTACCTTCCAGTGTGATGGGCTCCGGAAGGACACTGGCGGTTCATATGTATGATCTGGCAGGCGAAGGACTGTATATGGATCAGGCATATGCGACGGCAGTAGTTCTGCTGGTGCTGGTAGTGGGAATCAATACTCTGTCAAGTGTAATTGCACGAAAACTGACAAAAGCATAAACGATAGGAAGGTAAGAAGATGGAAAAGATAAGCATTAAAAATCTGGACTTATACTACAGTGATTTTAAAGCCCTGAAAAATGTAAATCTGGAAATCGAGGCAAATAAGATCACAGCGTTTATTGGGCCCAGCGGCTGTGGAAAATCCACTCTGCTGAAATCCATTAATCGGATGAATGATCTGGTGGAAGGCTGCCGGATGGAAGGAGAGATCCGGCTTGACGGAGAAGATATTTTCAAAGGGATGGATGTCAATCTGCTTCGGAAACGGGTAGGAATGGTGTTTCAAAAACCGAATCCATTTCCCATGAGCATTTATGACAATGTTGCCTTTGGCCCAAGAACCCATGGGATTCATTCCAGGGCAAGGCTGGATGAGATTGTGGAAAGGTCTCTTAGGAATGCGGCGATCTGGGAGGAATGTAAGGATCGCCTGAAGAAAAGTGCGCTGGGGATGTCCGGTGGACAGCAGCAGAGGCTCTGTATCGCAAGGGCGCTGGCTGTGGAACCGGAGGTTCTTCTGATGGATGAGCCAACCTCCGCACTGGATCCGATCTCTACTTCGAAAATAGAAGATCTGGCTATGGAACTGAAAAAGGACTATACCATTGTTATGGTGACACACAATATGCAGCAGGCAGTCCGGGTATCGGATCGTACCGCATTCTTTCTGCTGGGAGAAGTAGTGGAATACAACGATACGGAAAAATTGTTCTCGATTCCGGCAGATAAGAGAACAGAAGATTATATCACAGGGAGGTTCGGTTAAATCATGCGGAATAGATTTGACAGACAGTTGGAGCTATTGGAGGAAAAGCTTACCCATATGGGAGAGCTGTGTGAAATTGCAATTGCCAATGCGACCAGATCACTGCAGGAGGGTGATGCCGGTCAGGCAAAGGCTGTCATCGAAGCGGATATGGAGATCGATCAGATGGAGAAGGATATCGAACGCCTTTGTCTAAGGCTTCTGCTGCAGCAGCAGCCGGTGGCAAGAGATCTGAGAAGAATTTCTGCGGCATTAAAAATGATTACAGATATGGAGCGTATTGGGGATCAGACATCCGATATTGCGGAAATTGTAATTTCATCGAAACATAATACGGCAACGGATATCGAGGAGATTGGTATTATGGCGGATGCCGTCAGCAGGATGGTAAGGGACAGTGTTACGGCGTATGTGTCAAAGAATCTGACGTTGGCAAGGAATGTCATACTTGCGGATGATACGGTAGACCGGTATTTTGAAGAGATCAGAGAGCAGCTGATTGCCTGTATTCAGGAGGAAAAAGGGGCGCATGGAAAGAAGATTTTTGATCTGATCATGGTGACAAAATATCTGGAGCGGATCGGCGATCATGCAACCAATATTGCGGAATGGGTGGAATTTTCCATTACGGGGATACACCGCAATACGGAGAAGCAGTCAGATGCAGTACCGGGAGAATAAAGAGCATTTCCACAGAATTTCTTGACATCCGCTTTCATGATCTCTATAATCAAAGCCGTATTATATACGGAAAGGAAGAGATAAAATGCGGCTGTTGAAGCAATTCAGTATCATCCTTGCAGTAGCCTTCCTTGGGGAGCTTTTGAATGTATGCCTTCCGCTGCCGGTTCCGGCCAGTGTCTGGGGTCTGGCGCTGATGCTTATATTTTTATGTACCAGTATCATCCGGCTGGAACAGATTAAAGAAACAGCAGATTTTCTGGTAGAGATCATGCCGGTGATGTTTATTCCGGCGGGAGTCGGTCTGCTTACAGCCTGGGATGTACTGCGGCCGGTATGGATACCGGTCAGCGTGATTACGGCAGGAATTACGGTTCTGGTTATGGCGGTGACCGGAAGAATGACGCAGAGGATGATACGAAAGGGGAAACGGAAAGACGGATGAAACAGATAGTAACAGAGTCCTTTTTTTTCGGAGCAGTGCTCAGCCTGCTGGCTTATGAGCTGGGGCTGCTCCTGAAGAAAAAGATGAAGATGGCCATTGTGAATCCGATCCTGATTGGGATTCTGGCGGTTATGGGGGTATTGAGCCTCTGGGACATAAAGTATGAAACATATCAGGAAAGTGCAAAGTATATCAGCTATTTGCTGACTCCGGCAACGGTCTGTCTGGCAGTTCCGCTCTATGAGCAGATGAAACTGTTGAAGAAACATTGGAAAGCGGTTATGGTGGGAATTTGTTCGGGCGTACTGGCAAGTCTGGGAGGGGTTTTCCTGCTGGCAAAGGCCTTTGACCTTTCCCATGAGCTTTATGTTACCCTGCTTCCTAAGTCTATTACAACTGCAATTGGCATAGGAGTTTCAGAGGAACTTGGCGGTATCGCAACGATTACAGTAGCGGTTATCATCATTACAGGCATCCTTGGAAATGTTATAGCGGAGGCAGTATTTCGGTTCTTTCATATTTCTGAACCAATCGCTAAAGGGCTGGCAATCGGTACGTCATCTCATGCACTGGGAACGGCGAAGGCTCTGGAGCTGGGTCAGGTGGAAGGTGCAATGAGCGGTCTGGCTATTGTAGTAGCAGGTCTTCTTACTGTGATATTGGCGCCGGTTTTTGCGCCGCTGCTATAAATTTACAAATACGCTAAAAGGAAGGAAAATCCAATGATAAAAGCAGTGTATCCAGGAAGCTTTGATCCAGTTACGCTGGGACATCTTGATATTATTAAACGAGCTTCCAAAGTAGTTGATGAGTTGATTATCGGCGTACTCATTAATCATGCTAAGAAAACGCCGATGTTCACATTACAGGAAAGAGTAGAGCTTTTAAAAGAGGCTACGAAGGACTTCCCGAATGTTACAGTGAAAATGTTTGATGGTATGACAGTAGAGTTCGCGAGGGAGAATGATGCGCATCTGATTATCAGAGGCCTGAGGGCTGTTACGGATTTTGAAGTGGAGATGCAGATTGCCCAGACGAACCACAGTATTGATCCCAATATCGATACGATGTTTTTTACAACGAGTCTGGAATATGCATTCCTGAGTTCTACTATTGTAAAGGAAGTCGGATACTATGGGGCTGATATTTCCAAGTTTGTCCCGAAGAATGTGGAGGAAGCTTTTCGGAAAAAGTTCCCCAGGCGGCATGAATAGAGTTGAGGGTGAAAGAAAGGTGGCGGTCAGCCATCTTTTTTTCGGTTAGAAAAGAGATAAACAGGGAAAAGCAGGCATAGATATAAAAAAAGCGTATGGAGCAATTATATGGCATTACTACCTGCGGAAAATGAAAATTATGCGAATTTTATCGTGCAGTACAGCAGTAATATGCATGGATCGATAGGCTACATATCTAGTGATTATTTTAAAATTATCAGCGAGGAATATGCAGTGATTTATACACCACTGGATGCAGTCAGCCCCATCCATGTCAATGAAGGAAATTATGGTTCTATTCCAAAATATTATACTTACATGGATGAGGAGGCGCTTTTGGCATCGGGAATTACCCAGGTGCAGAATCAGCCATATCTGAATCTGAAGGGAAACGGGATGGTCATTGCGGTCATTGATTCCGGCATTGATTACAGGCATCCGGCATTCCGAAACGCAGCCGGAACAAGCAGAATTACCTGTATCTGGGACCAAAGTATACCTGCCGGAGAGCCGGGAGCCAATGTACCATACGGAACAGAATTCACGGAACAGCAGATTAACGAGGCTTTGGAAAGCGAGAATCCCTATGCCGTCGTACCCTCCCGGGATGAGAACGGGCATGGAACCTTTCTGGCAGGCATTGCTGCAGGAAGTGCGGATCCTGCAGAAGGGTTTTCCGGAGCTGCGCCGGAGGCGACGATTATTGTGGTGAAATTAAAACCGATCAAGCAATATCTAAGGGAATTTTATCTGCTCCCGGAGGAGGCTGACGCCTATCAGGAGGATGACATTATGTTTGCCGTGCATTACGCAGTACAATGCGCCAGAAGGATGAAAAAGCCGTTGTCCATATGTATTGGACTTGGAACCAGCCAGGGGGCGCATCTGGGTACAGGACCCTTACAGCAGTTTTTGAACTGGGTCAGCAGCTATGCCCAGAATGCGGTTTCTGTTGCAGCCGGGAACGAAGGAAACGCAAGGCATCATTTTAGCGGAAGAATCCGGGAAGGAGACCGCGATCTGACAGCAGAGCTTCGGATAGGAGAGAAAGAAACGGGATTTGTTATGGAATTCTGGGGGGATATGCCGAATTTCTATTCCATGAATATTATTGCACCGACCGGGGAGCGGGCAGAGATCAAGACGAATCTGGGAGGAGAAGTACAGAACTTTCGCTTTGTTTTCCTCCCTACTCGGATTCAGGCCACATATATACGTGTAGAGCGCCAGTCCGGAAGTACGCTGATTTTTCTTCGTTTTCTGGATCCGGCTCCGGGAATCTGGAAGTTTCAGATATATGGTGAGATCGAATTTGATATTGGTTTTCATATGTGGCTCCCGGTCGGCAGGATGATTACAGAGGAAACGTATTTTGTAGAATCGTCGCCGGAGAATACGATAACGAATCCGGGAGACACAGAAGGTGCTATGACGATGACAGCATATAACTATCGGGACGGAAGTTTGTATCTGAATGCCAGCCGCGGTTATCTGACCAATGGAAGGGTGAAGCCGGATATGGCCGCTCCGGGAGTGGCGATAAAAGGTTCTGTACCGGGAAATGCAGACGTGGGGCTGTACGCAGTACGCTCCGGTACGAGCATATCAGCCGCGCAGACGGCGGGAGCTGCAGCGCTTTTGATGGAATGGGCAGCCGTACGGGGTGCCATTCCGTCTTTAAATGGAAAGAGTATAAAGAATTATCTGATCCGTGGGGCTTCCCGTGACAGAAACCGGGATTATCCGAATCGGGAATGGGGATATGGGGCACTTAATTTGTATCGGGTATTTGAATTGCTTTCGTAACCGAAATATAGTATACTGAAACACATAGAAACCAAAGAAATATGCCAGAAAGAGGTAATGGTATGAGAAAGAGACATTCGAAGCAGGAGTATGAAGATCTGTACGATGAGGCATATGACGATGATTATGATGAATATGACGCATATGACGAGGATGATGAATACGAAAATGATGAATATGAGGACGACGATCTGGACACGGATGAACGCTTTGAAGAGATTGAGCTGGAAGAGCGGGGACGGCTCTATGCCAGACGGAAGCGGCGTGAGAAGCAGACGGAAAAGCGCAGACGAACCTGGAAGGATTATCTGACCACGGGAATCCTTCTGATTGCGGTCTGTGTTCTGTGCTACTCCCTCTATCAACTGGCCGGCATTTTTATGGAGTATCACGAAGGCGAGAAGGAGTATGAGGAGATTCAGAAAATAGCGATTACGCAGCAGACAACGGAGGAAGGAACGGATATTTTTACAGTAGACTTTGCGGCGCTTAAGCAGAAAAATGCGGATACAGCAGCATGGATTCGCTTTGAGGAACCAGCTATTATTAATTATCCGGTGGTATTCAATGGAGATAATAAAACCTATCTGACAAAAACCTTTGAGGCGAATGACAATAAGCTGGGTGCTCTTTTTATTGATGGAAACAATAAGCCTGACTTTACGGACCGCAATACGATCATTTATGGTCATAATATGAAGAATAAGACGATGTTCGCAGAGCTGGTGAATTACCAGGATAAGGATTACTGGCAGGCATATCCGTATTTTTACATTTATACGCCGGATGGAAAGGAAACGAAGTATCAGATATACGCAGCCGGCGTCGTCAGTGATATGGCAGAAAACTATCAGATTGCCTTCGAATCGGATGAGGATTTCCAGAATTATATTTATAAAACTGTGCAGTCTTCCGCTTATGCGACCGGTGTGGAAGTACTTGTGACCTCTAAAATTGTGACGCTTTCTACATGTACCAATGTAAGGGATGACGAGCGGTTCATCGTTCATGCAGTGGCAGTCAGCGAGCAGATGGCAGGTGGTGCCGGAGAAGCAGCGGATCAGTCGGAGACAGCAGATACACAGCAGTAGGAAGACGGAGGTGAAGGTATGGCAGACCAGTATGCAGTAGGAGATATTGTCAAACTGAAAAAGAAGCATCCCTGTGGAAGCTTTGAGTGGGAAATACTGCGGGTGGGTGCGGATTTTCGTCTGAAATGTATTGGATGCGGCCATCAGATCATGATACCGAGAAAACAGGTAGAAAGAAATACGAAAGAGATCCGAAAAAAAGCTTGAAAAAGTTTGTCCTTTATGGTAAAGTAATTAATTGTGATATATTAATTATCCTTGTTTCCACGTAGGGGTGGAAGCCAGAGGCCATAAGGAGGTAAACGTAAATGAACAAGTATGAATTAGCTGTTGTTGTAAGCGCAAAACTTGAAGATGAAGAGAGAGCATCTGTCATCGAGAAAGTAAAAGCACTGGTTGAGCGTTTCGGCGGCAATGTGACAGACGTTGATGAATGGGGTAAGAGAAGATTAGCTTACGAAATTCAGAAAATGAAAGAAGGATACTACTACTTCATCCACTTTGAAGCTGAGACTACTGTTCCGGGCGAGATCGAGCAGAGAGTTCGTATCATGGACAATGTCATCAGATATTTATGCGTAA
>DNJM01000152.1 GCA_003489085.1 Lachnospiraceae bacterium | reverse complement strand
TTTACTTCATCTGTCTCTGCATTGCAGAATACATAGAACGCATGTCCTAAAAGCTCCATCTGTACACAAGCATCTTCCGGATACATCGGCTTGATACCGAAGCGCTTGGTCCGGATGATGCGGATCGCTTCATCCTCTGCTGAAGTATCCTCTTCATCGAAGAATTCCTGCCTGAAAGTGTCCTCTTCCAGATGTTTGTTGATCAGTTTGGTTTTGTATCTGCGGAGCTGGCGTTCAATTACTTCTTCCACAAGATCAATGGAGACATACATGTCGCTGCTCACCTGTTCGGAACGAATGATGGTTCCCTTCATCGGGATTGTTACTTCAATTTTCTGCCGTCCTTTTTCGACGCTTAAGGTAACCACAATTTCGGTTTCAGGAGTAAAGTATCTTTCGAGTTTTCCAAGTTTTTTCTCGATGGTGTCCTTTAGTGCAGGAGTAACATCGATATTTTTTCCGCTGATAATATAATTCATACAATCAACTCCTCTCGCTGGTTTATATCTGTATTATATCACAATCTGCAGTTAACGTATAGACCGAATTACTTCAATCCGCGAGACTTTCCCTTCATGCATCTTCGCAATCCGCAGTCCGAAATCAGAGAAATAAGCGCATGCGCCGACACCGACTTCAATGCCATCCTTTTCCAGCTTATGCAGCAGTATGTCCCCCAGTGTTTCATTATCATTGTATGGAATATGGGTATGTACGATCTTATTGACCAGGGACACCTGCAGAGAGGCACGGAATACGATCCGTTCTGCTTCATCGAATTCACAGAACAGGTACTTCCGGGTAGCAAAAAGAATCGCAATGGCAGCGACACCGATCAGATTGTCAATGGCATGCCCGTGAGAAATGACAACCTGTCTGGCAATGGCAAATACCAGAACCTCAAAAATTGTTCCCGGTGAATGTTCGCACAGCATACGAATCAGCTCAATACCAATCACCAGAGAAAAGGCATTGCTAAGCAATTCCTCGAAGGTATCGAATTGTTGGAAATTGGGAAAGTGGAATACACTGCCGGTCAGCCGCAGGGAAAAGAACAGAATCGCGATACACAGCACACCCGCGATGAACAGTTCCAACCCTGAGGATGACTTTTTCAGCAGTACTTTGACATACTTTTTCATTAAGAACTCCTTTACACATTTTCTTTTATTGTAAAGGATTTCAGAAGACTTGTAAAGAATGGAATACTATTTCTGGAACTGAGCCCTCTTGCGCAGTCTATGATCCAGAATTTTCTTACGTATCCGGAGGGACTTCGGGGTTACCTCCAGAAGTTCATCCGTTTCAATAAAGTCAATTGCCTGTTCCAGGCTCAGGATCTTCGGCGGCGTCAGCTTCAGTGCCTCGTCCGAGCTGGAGGAACGGGTATTGGTCAGGTGCTTGGTCTTGCAGACATTGATCTCAATATCATCCGTCTTGCCATTCTGTCCGATGACCATACCGGCATAAACCTTCTCTCCGGGTCCGATAAATAACGTACCGCGGTCCTGGGCGGAAAACAGACCATAGGTAACTGCTTCGCCAGTTTCAAAGGCGATCAGAGATCCCTGCTTCCGATACTGGATATCTCCCTTATATGGAGCATAGCCATCGAAGATTGTATTCAGAATGCCGTTTCCTTTGGTATCGGTCATGAATTCACCACGATAACCGATCAGGCCTCTTGCCGGAATGGAGAATTCCAGACGGGTATAACCGCCGCTGGCACTTCCCATATTGCGCAGTTCGCCTTTTCTCTGGCTTAATTTATCGATGACGATGCCGTTGAATTCTTCCGGCACATCAATGTAGGCAAGCTCTATTGGCTCCAGGAGTTTTCCGTTTTCATCCTTCTTATATAATACTTCTGCCTTGCTGACTGCAAATTCATAACCTTCCCGGCGCATATTTTCAATCAGGACGGAAAGATGCAGTTCCCCTCTGCCGGATACCTTGAAGCTGTCTGTAGAGTTGGATTCTTCTACACGAAGGCTGACATCGGTATTCAGTTCACGGAACAGACGGTCCTTTAAATGGCGGGAGGTCACATATTTACCTTCCAGGCCGGCAAATGGACTGTCATTAACGATAAACTGCATGGCAATGGTCGGTTCGGAAATCTTCTGGAACGGAATCGCCTGCGGGTTCTCCGCGGAGCAGATGGTATCGCCGATGGCGATATCCGGAATTCCGGAGATGGCTACGATGGATCCAATGCCGGCTTCCTTGACCTCAACCTTCTTCAGACCGTCAAATTCATATAATTTGCCGATTTTAACCCGTCTCTGCTTGTCCGGTTCATGGTGGTTTACCACAACCAGATCCTGATTGACAGAAATGGTACCATTATCTACCTTGCCGACACCGATTCGGCCTACATATTCATTGTAATCGATCGTGCTGATCAGAACCTGTGTACCTGCATCCGGATCTCCTTCCGGCGCCGGAATGTAATCCAGGATCGTATCGAATAATGGTGTCATATTTTTCGGATCATCGGACAGATCCAGTACGGCTATACCGGATTTGGCAGAGGCATAGACGAATGGGCAGTCCAGCTGCTCATCGGAGGCGTCCAGGTCAATGAACAGCTCCAGTACCTCGTCAATGACTTCCTTCGGGCGTGCTTCCGGACGGTCGATCTTATTGATGCAGACGATAACCGGAAGAGCAAGCTCCAGAGCTTTACGCAGTACGAATTTAGTCTGCGGCATAACGCCCTCGAAGGCATCTACCAGCAGGATGACACCATTGACCATCTTAAGGACACGCTCGACCTCGCCGCCGAAATCGGCATGACCGGGTGTATCAATGATATTAATCTTTGTATTCTTATAATAAACGGCAGTATTTTTGGAAAGAATGGTGATACCGCGCTCCCGCTCGATATCGTTGGAATCCATGACCCGTTCTTCCACTTCTTGATTTTCACGGAATACGCCGCTTTGCTTTAACAGCTCATCTACGAGCGTTGTTTTGCCATGGTCTACATGGGCAATGATTGCAATATTACGAACATCTTCACGCTGCATTTTCATATGATTTCAATTCCCTTCTGAAATTAGGTATATTTTACATAACAAACTATATATTAGCACATTTTGGGGATTTTACAAGAGATTTATACATGCATGGCAGGAAAAAGGAAATTCGTCGGAATGTGCAGTTTGTCGGCGATTTCTTTGTTTTTTTGACTGTCCGCACAGAATTTTGCGGATTTCTGGCATACGGTTTTGGATGAAAATTCATTTTCTGTGGTCTATTTAGAATTTCGGTTCATAAACTTAGTAGTGACTAAAAAATACGCCTTAAGAGGAAGGGAGATTTACGTTTCATGTCAGATAAGATTATTGAAAACAACCAGGTAACAATTATGGGAGAAGTGGTTTCAAAGTTCAAATTCAGCCACGAGGTGTTCGGAGAGGGATTCTACATGGTGGATGTACAGGTAAAGCGTCTGAGCAATTCAGATGATATTATTCCACTTATGATCTCAGAACGACTGATTGATGTTACGGAAGATTATACAGGAGAGTACATTATGGTTGCAGGACAGTTCCGGTCTTATAACCGGCATGAGGAGCAGAAGAACAGGCTGGTACTGTCCGTATTTGTCAGAGAAGTATCCTTCGTGGAGGAAGAGCCGGACGGAGTAAAAACGAACAGCATCTTTCTGGACGGATACATATGTAAAGAGCCGGTCTACCGCAAGACACCTCTTGGAAGAGAGATTGCAGATGTTCTGCTGGCCGTTAACCGGCCTTATGGCAAGTCTGATTATATTCCATGCATCTGCTGGGGCAGAAATGCACGTTTTGCTTCCGGATTCCGCGTGGGTGAGCATGTACAGATTCTTGGCAGAATCCAGAGTCGGGAATATGTCAAGAAACTATCAGAAACAGAGACAGAAAAGAGGGTGGCCTATGAAGTTTCCGTCAGCAAACTGGAATGCGTAGAAGATGTATAAATTTGTACCTGAACAGGGTTTCTGCTTCGGCTTGATTGACAGTGTACTAAATTAATGATAAAATTTCTACTAATAATAATGTTAAGCGAGGAGGAGAAACATGGCAGTTTTTACAGGTGCAGGTGTGGCGATTATTACACCGTTTCAGGAAGATGGAAGTATTCATTATGATAGATTGGCAGAATTGATTGATTACCACTGTGAGAAGAAGACGGATGCGATTATCAGCTGCGGAACCACAGGAGAGTCTGCCACTATGACAGAAGAGGAGCATATGGAATGTATCCGGTTTACGATCGATTATGCGAAGAAGCGAATCCCGGTAATTGCAGGAACCGGCTCCAATTGTACACGTACAGCGATAGAGATGTCCAAAGAGGCGGCAGAGGCAGGGGCAGATGGTCTTTTGTTGGTGACTCCTTATTATAATAAGGCTACACAGGCGGGGCTATATGCACATTACGAGATGATCGCAAAGGAAGCGAAGGCTCCGATCATTCTGTATAGTGTGGCAAGCCGTACAGGGGTAAATATTGCACCGCAGACGGCAGCTTCTCTGGTAAAAAATGTAAAGAATATTGTAGGAATTAAAGAAGCATCCGGAAATATTTCGCAGGTGGCAGAGATTATGCGGCTGACAGACGGAAATATTGATCTGTATTCAGGAAATGACGATCAGATCGTTCCGATGCTGGCGTTAGGAGCAAAAGGAGTTATTTCTGTACTGTCTAATGTGGCTCCGGATGAGACGCATGATATCTGCGAGTTGTTCTTCAAAGGGGATATAGAAGGAAGCCGTAGGCTGCAGCTGCGCGCCCTTCCATTGATTCATGCACTGTTCAGCGAAGTGAATCCGATTCCGGTAAAGAAGGCTTCTTCCCTGATGGGACTGGAGGCAGGACCGCTTCGGATGCCGCTTACCGAACTTTCACCGGAGCATACGGAAAGCCTTACAAAAGCCATGCGGGAATTCGGAATTCCGCTGGTATAGAGAAATCGAACTAAGAGAAGAGACACGGAGGCAGAAGAATATGATAAAAATGATTATACATGGCTGCAACGGCAAGATGGGGCAGGTGGTAACCAACCTTGTGAAGGACGATGCGGAGATTGAGATTGCGGCAGGTGTGGATACATGGCAGGGGATCCGGAATCCTTATCCGGTTTTTAGCAGTCTGCGGGAATGTGATGCAGAAGCAGATGTGGTAGTGGACTTTTCTACGGCAGCGGCAATGGATGATATGCTGCAGGTATGTAAGGAAAGGAGACTTCCCGTTGTTTTATGTACAACGGGACTTTCCGAGGCACAGCTTCAGCTTGTGCAGGAGACAGCGAAAGAGACAGCTGTCCTTCGTTCTGCGAATATGTCACTGGGAATTAATTTACTAATGAAGCTTCTGAAAGAGGCCGCTTCTGTTCTTGCCGAAGCCGGTTATGACATTGAGGTTGTGGAAAAGCATCATAACAGAAAGCTGGACGCGCCGAGCGGGACAGCACTGGCGTTGGCGGATTCTGTGAATGAAGCTATGGATGGAAGATATACCTATGTGTATGACAGAAGCCAGAGAAGAGAAATGCGGCATACAGATGAGATTGGTATTTCATCGGTGCGCGGCGGGACGATTGTAGGTCAGCATGATGTGATCTTTGCCGGAGAGGACGAGGTCATTGAATTCTCTCATACAGCATATTCCAAAGCGGTATTTGCCAAGGGTGCGGTAGAAGCTGCCAGATTCCTGGCTGGAAAGCCGGCAGGTATGTATGACATGAGTGATGTCATCCGGCTGTAAATCCATTGGACAGGATTTACACAAAAATAAGAGAAAAAAGTATAATATCTCCTTTTTTGTAAATATTACTGTTATACCAGATCATTATTTACAGAAAGGGAGATTTTTATATGAAACAGTTACAGAAATT
>DNJM01000081.1 GCA_003489085.1 Lachnospiraceae bacterium | reverse complement strand
ATAAACATAAATCAAGTTTGTTTTAGAGGAATTTTACTCAAAATTTGTGATTCCATTTTAAATTAAAAAGTGTATAATGTAGTTCGTAAAAAAAGTAAGGAGGCGCGTTCTATGGACTCGATTGTAAAGAAACTATCGGAAATCGATCAGGCAGCGGCAGCAATTGTGGAACATGCCCAGGAGCAGAAACCGGTGCTGGAGAAGGAGATTCAGGAAGCACGAAACCGGTTTGATGAAGAACTGGAGCAGGAGACTCAGAAGAGACTGAAGGAAATTGAAGATGGATTAAAGAAAGAGATGGATGAGGTGCTTTTTAAGCAACAGCAGGAAAGCGACGCGCATATGAAAGCACTGACAGCCTCATTTGAGAAGGATCACAGGGCGTATGCAGATGAGATTCTGAAGCGGATGACAGAGGTATAAATGATGGGAAACTTACTGGCCTATAGTGGGATTGTGGCAAAAGTCTCCGGAATGCAGGCGAAGCTTTTGACGCAGAAGGAATTTGAAGAGATTGCGGAACTCAGAAATGTCGTAGATGTGGTTTCCTATCTCAAGGAAAAGCCGGGCTATGCAGTTGAATTTCAGGAACTGGATGAGAACAAGCTGCACCGGGGTGATGTGGAGAAAATGTTAACGCTGTCTCTGTACAGGAGTTATTCTTCTTTGTATTCCTTTTCCGGTATGGAACAGAAGAGGTTTCTGAACCTGTATCTCAAACGGTATGAGGTAGAGCTGATTAATTATTGTCTGCGGATTATATTTAATCATTCGGCGCAGCCTTTTGATCTGACTTATAAGAAGCCGTTTTTTGACAGGTACTCGAAGATCTCCATCGACAGGCTGATTGCTGCGGAGGATATCTCCGGGCTGATCGATGCTCTGGAGGGGACAGATTACTATATCCCGCTGAATCGACTGCGGGAAGCACAGGCACATACGCTGTATGATTTTGATCTGGCGCTGAATCTGTACTATTATACAGCCATCTGGAAGATGCGGAAGAAGCTTCTGAAAGGAAAGGAGCTGGAAATATTTACCAAGGATGTCGGCTATAAGATTGATCTGATGAACCTGCAGTGGATTTACCGGGCAAAGAAATATTACAATATGTCGCCTGCGGATATCTATGAAATACTGATCCCGGTACAGTATAAGCTAAGACCGGAGATGTTTCGGAATCTGGTGGAAGCGGCAACGCTGGAGGAAGTTATAACATTGTTCAGGAGTACTCCGTATGGCGTCCATTATGATCTGGACGACAACATAAAGCCGGAGCAGATGGGGAAGGAGATATTAAAAAAGCTCTACCTGACAGACCGCAGGAAGAATCCCTATTCCATTGCTACAATTAATACGTATTTATTCTTAAAAGAACAGGAAATTGATAAATTAACCAGTGCACTGGAATGTATCCGTTATGGTTATTCTGCTTCCGAGGTACTGGCACATATTGGGGGTGTGATGAAATGATTGTGAAAATGAAATTCCTGAATATCACCGGCCCGAAGGACGATATTGACCGTGTAACGGAAAAATACCTTTCTAAATATGAGATTCAGCTGGAGCAGGCGATGTCGGAATTGAAGACGACAGAGAACCTGAAGCCATTCTCCGAGCTGAATCCATACAAGGAGCTGCTTGCAAAAGCGGATGAATTTGCGGATTATCTGTCAGAGAAGGGCAGGCAGGTGGAACCGGATCAATCCTTGTCACTGGAGGAAATGAAGAGCTTTATCCGGGATCTGAATCATGATTATGCGGAGCTTGTAGAAAAACAGGATCAGCTGAAAAAGAAACGGGAGGAAGTCCGGAACCGGCTGATGATGGCAGAGCCATTTAAACCATTTGATTTTGATCTGCATACGGTTATGCAGTATCAGTTTATCCGGTTTCGCTTCGGAAGAGTACCGATAGAGACCTATCATCGATTTGAAAAGTATGTCTTTGATAACATTGGAGCGCTTTTTGTAGAAGGCGGCCGGGATGAAAAGTATGTGTATGGCGTTTATTTTGCGGCGCATAGTGAGGCTAAGAATATTGATCCGATCTTTGCATCGCTGCATTTCGAACGGCTTTATCTGCCGGATGAATACTCCGGAACACCGATGCAGGCCTGCAGGAGGCTGGAAGAAGAGCTGGCTGCTCTGAGCGAGGAGATTCAGGCCTGCAGTGAGGAGATCGGACAGCTGTTCCTGGAACGCGCCGGAAAGATTCTGGGAATCAAAGCACATCTGGAAGAAATGAGCCGCAATTACGACGTCCGCAAAATGGCGGCACAGGTAGAGGATAAGCATGAAACCTTCTACCTGCTCTGCGGATGGATGCCGGAGACGGATGCGGAAGCCTTTATGAATGAGGTAAAGGATGACGATAAGGTATTCGTTGTGGCTGAAGAGGATCGTACCGGTTACTTCAAGGAACCGCCGACCAAGCTGAAGAATCCGAAGTTTTTCAAACCGTTTGAAATGTTTATAAATATGTATGGACTTCCGGCACACGGTGAAATAGATCCGACGATTTTCATGGCGCTGACGTATACATTTATTTTTGGCGCGATGTTCGGAGACGTGGGCCAGGGATTATGCCTGTTTATTGGGGGAGCTTTATTATATAAATTTAAGAAAATGAATCTGGCAGGTATTATTTCCATCGCAGGTATCTTTTCTACCTTTTTTGGATTCATGTTCGGAAGCTTTTTTGGATTTGAAAATGTGATCGAGCCGAAATGGATCAGTCCATTGGAGCATATGACGGAGCTGCCATTTGTCGGAAGGCTGAATACGGTTTTCGTTGTGGCAATCATTTTCGGTATGGCTATTATCGTTATCTGTATGGTGCTGCACATCATTAACGGGCTGCGTGCCCATGATACAGGCGCAGCGCTGTTTGATTCGAATGGCGTGGCAGGTCTGGTATTCTATCTGGCGGCAGTCGGAACCGTAATTCTTTTCATGACCGGGCAGAAGCTGCCGGCGACGGTGGTACTTGTGGTAATGTTTATCGTACCGCTGCTTCTGATTGCCCTGAAAGAACCACTGATGAAGAAGCTGGAAAAAAGTACCGAAAAGATGGAAGAAAGCAAGGCGATGTTCGCTGTACAGGCATTTTTTGAACTGTTTGAGACATTGCTGAGCTACTTTTCCAATACACTTTCCTTCGTACGTATCGGGGCGTTTGCAGTCAGCCATGCAGCTATGATGCAGGTGGTTCTGATGCTGGCGGGGGCGGAGAATGGATCACCGAACTGGATCGTCATCGTTTTAGGAAACCTGTTTGTCTGTCTGATGGAGGGGCTGGTCGTAGGAATCCAGGTACTGCGTCTGGAGTATTATGAGATCTTCAGCCGGTTCTATAAAGGCTCAGGAAGGCAATTTAAACCATATACAAAAGCAAATCAATAAAAATTTAAGGAGGCTGTTTTATCATGAGCATGACAGTGAAAATTATTTTAGTTGTAGCAATTACAGTAAGCATTATTGTACCATTTGGCTATTATTTTATCGGAGAAAAGAATAAGAAGCGCTATAAACGTGCGATCGGCGCCAATGCATTTTTCTTCTTTGCATGTCTTGCCGTAGCAGCGGTCATGATGTTCGGAGGAGAGGCACAGGCAGCGGATACGGCGGCCAATGCGGCATCTATGGCAACCGGACTTGGCTATATTGCAGCGGCACTGGCAGTTGGTATTCCATGTATCGGCGGTGGTATTGCCGTTGCGAGTGCGGCAAGTGCAGCGCTGGGTGCAATCAGCGAGGATTCCAGTATCTTTGGTAAGTCTCTGATCTTTGCAGGTCTGGCGGAAGGTGTGTGTCTGTACGGATTGATTATCGCATTTATGATTCTCGGACAGCTGTAAAAAGAGGATGATGACGTATGAAAATGTATCTGATCAGTGACAATGTAGATACGTATACCGGAATGCGGCTTGCTGGCGTGGACGGCGTGATCGTCCACGAGCGGGAAGAGCTGTATGATGCGCTTCAGAGAGTGATGCAGGATAAGGAGACAGGAATTGTACTTCTGACGGAAAAGCTGGGAAGAGAATTTCCGGAGATGATCGATGAGATCCGGCTGGAACGGAAGCTGCCTCTCCTGATCGAGATCCCGGATCGCCATGGAACGGGTCGGAAGAAGGACTTTATCACATCCTATGTCAATGAAGCCATCGGACTGAAATTGTAGAAGAAAAAAGAGGTGACGGAGAAGTGAATCTGGAAGAAAAAATTACACACCTCCAGGAGGCTGTAATGAACGAGGCCCGGATGCAGGGAAACCATATATATGAAACCCACAGAACCGCATTGGAACGCTTATTTGAGGAACATAAGGAAGAGGCCAGAAAGCAGTCCGAGATCCGGATCAAGTCGGGTACGACCAGTGCCAGAACCCGTCTGAATAAGGCCAAGGCAGATGTGCAGACCAATATCAAGCGGGAAGAAGGAAAATGCAAGGACAGGCTGAAGAAGGAACTCTTTCAGGAAGTGGAGCTTCTTGTAGAAGAATATATGAAGACACCGGAATACATGGAATACTTATCCGGCTGCATAGTAAAGGCATCTGCCTTTGCCAATGGAGAGGAACTGACCATATTCCTGAATCCTTCTGATGAAGATAAGAAGGCGGAGCTGGAGGCGCGGACGGGAATGCATCTGACGATCAGCAAGGAGGATTTCACAGGAGGCATTCGTGCCGTGATCCGCGGAAAAAATATCCTGATCGATCGTTCCTTTAAGTCTGCGATAGCAGAGGAATATGATGCATTCACATTCCCGGGAGGTGATTACAGTGGCTAAAACAGGAACAATTTATGGTATTAATGGCCCGGTTATCTATCTGAAAGGAAATACCGGATTTGAGATGTCCGAGATGGTGCATGTCGGGAGGGAACGTCTGGTCGGCGAAGTCATTGGCCTGGATAAGGATATGACGACGATCCAGGTCTATGAGGAAACATCAGGCCTTCGCCCGGGTGAAATCGTGGAGGCAACCGGAGCTGCAGTGTCTGTGACGCTGGCGCCGGGAATTCTGAATAATATCTTTGATGGAATTGAGCGTCCGCTGGAGCGGATTGCTGACAGCGGCGGAGCATTCATCACCCGTGGTGTCAGTGTGGATTCGCTGGACCGGACGAAAAAGTGGAGTACACATATTACGGTAGCCGAGGGGGAAGAGGTACACGGCGGAACGATTATCGCCGAGGTGCCGGAGACAACGGCGATTGTGCATAAATGCATGGTGCCGCCGGACATCAGCGGAACGGTAAAGAGTGTAGTTCCGGATGGAGAGTATACAATTGATGAGGTGCTTGTAACACTGGAAACACCGGACGGAGAGGTAAAGGAACTCACCATGACGCAGAAGTGGCCGATCCGGAACGCCAGACCAGTCAGACACAGGTATCCGGCCAGCATTCCGCTGATTACCGGTCAGCGTATTCTGGACACCATGTTCCCGATTGCAAAGGGAGGAACAGCAGCTGTTCCGGGCGGATTCGGAACCGGTAAGACGATGATTCAGCACCAGATCGCAAAGTGGTCCGATGCGGATATTATTATCTATATCGGCTGCGGGGAACGTGGAAATGAGATGACACAGGTATTGGAGGAATTCTCCGAGTTGATTGACCCGAAGACGGGGAATCCTTTGATGGCGCGGACGACGCTGATCGCCAATACTTCCAATATGCCGGTAGCGGCCCGTGAGGCAAGTATCTATACGGGGCTGACGCTGGCAGAATATTATAGAGATATGGGATATGATGTAGCGATTATGGCCGATTCTACATCCCGTTGGGCAGAGGCACTTCGCGAGCTGTCCGGCCGTCTGGAGGAAATGCCGGCGGAGGAAGGCTTCCCGGCGTATCTGGCTTCTAAATTGTCTGCATTTTATGAGCGTGCAGGCATGATGCAGACTTTAAATGGAAGTGAAGGCTCTGTGTCCATTATTGGTGCGGTATCCCCGCAGGGCGGTGATTTTTCTGAGCCGGTTACGCAGAATACCAAGCGTTTCGTGCGCTGCTTCTGGGGGCTGGATAAATCGCTTGCTTATTCCAGACATTTTCCGGCAATTCACTGGCTGACCAGCTATAGTGAGTATCTGAATGACCTGGGTTCCTGGTATCATGCAAATGTGTCGCCGAAGTTCGTGGATTATCGGAACCGGATGATGGCACTTTTGAATCAGGAGAGCAGTCTGCTGGAAATCGTAAAGCTGATCGGAAGCGATGTGCTTCCGGATGATCAGAAGCTGATCCTGGAGATTGCCAGAGTGATCCGGCTGGGATTCCTGCAGCAGAATGCATTCCATAAGGATGATACCAGCGTATCACTGGAGAAACAGTTTAAAATGATGGATACGATTCTGTATCTGTATAAGAAATGCAGAAAGCTGATTGCCATGGGTATGCCAATGTCTGTTTTAAAGGAAGACAATATTTTTGAACGGGTCATTGCAATCAAGTACGATGTGCCGAATGATAATCTGCAGCTTCTGGATCAATATAAGCATGACATCGATCGCTTCTACGAGGCGGTGCTGGAAAAGAATGCGTAAAGGAGGGGACTGAAACGATGGCAATAGAATATTTAGGACTGAGCAGCATCAATGGTCCTCTGATTGTGCTGGAAGGAATCCAGGATGCGTTCTATGATGAAATTGTAGAATTTACGGTCAACGGTAAAGAAAAGAAAATGGGACGTATTATTGAGTTATATGAGGATAAAGCGATTATCCAGGTATTTGAAGGTACCCAGAATATGTCCCTGAAGAATACTCATACAAAATTGTCCGGACATCCGATGGAAATTGCATTGTCTCCGGATATGCTGGGCAGAACCTTTGATGGAATCGGGCGGCCGATTGATGGCCTGGGACCGATTATTTCCACATTGAAGCGAGACGTGAACGGACTGCCGCTGAATCCGGTGCGCCGGGAATATCCGAGAAACTATATCCGTACCGGAATTTCTGCGATTGACGGTCTGACGACGTTGATCCGCGGACAGAAGCTGCCGATATTCTCAGGAAACGGACTGCCGCATGACCAGCTGGCAGCACAGATTGTAAAGCAGGCATCTTTAGGAGATGACTCTACGGAACAATTCGCCGTAGTTTTTGGAGCGATGGGTGTAAAACATGATGTGGCAGAATTCTTCCGCCGGACCTTTGAAGAGAGCGGTGTGGCAGATCATGTGGTTATGTTCCTGAATCTGGCCGACGACCCGGTGGTAGAGCGTCTGATTACACCGAAGGTAGCGCTGACGACAGCGGAGTATCTGGCATTTGAACAGAATATGCACATTCTGGTTATTTTAACGGATATGACATCCTTTGCAGAGGCAATGCGTGAGGTATCTTCCTCCAAGGGTGAGATTCCAAGCCGTAAGGGGTATCCGGGATACTTATACAGTGAACTGGCAACGCTTTATGAGCGTGCCGGTATCGTAGCGGGTGTAAATGGATCCGTGACGCAGCTGCCGATTCTGACTATGCCGAATGATGATATTACTCATCCGATTCCTGATCTGACAGGATATATTACAGAAGGGCAGATCGTTCTGGATCGAAACCTGCATGGGCAGGCAGTTTATCCGCCGATCAGCGTACTGCCGTCCCTGTCCCGTCTGATGAAGGATGGTATTGGAAAGGGTTTTACCAGAGAGGATCATCAGGATCTGGCAAACCAGCTCTTTTCTGCCTATGCGAAGGTAGGAGATGCCAGGAATCTGGCTTCCGTTATCGGTGAGGATGAGCTGTCTGCGACGGATAAGAAATACCTGGCATTCGGTAAGGCATTTGAAGAGCGTTATATCGGCCAGGGGCCGGAAGAGAACCGGACGATTGAGGAAACCCTGAACCTGGGCTGGGAACTGCTGCGGATGCTGCCAAAAGAGGAACTCGACAGGGTAGATACCAAGGTGCTGGCAAAATACTACGATACAGAAGACAATACGGACAGCGACAGATAGGCAGGAGGTGAGCAGATGGATCCACGTACGTTTCCTACAAAGGGAAATCTGATGCTGGCGAAGAACTCACTGGCTCTGGCACAGCAGGGGTATGAGCTGATGGATAAGAAACGGAATATCCTGATCCGGGAACTGATGGATCTGATCGACCGTGCCAAGGATATTCAGGAAGAGATCGATACAACCTTTACGTATGCGTATGGCTGTCTGCAGCGGGCGAATATCGACAATGGAATCAATCTGGTTTCGCAGGTAGCCTCTGCGGTGCCGTTGGAAAATAGTATTCGGATTCAGGTGCGGAGTGTTATGGGAACAGAGATTCCCAGGATAAAATATCTGCCGGACAGTAACAAGCCCACTTATGCGTTCAGTACCACGCAGGAATCTATTGATATCGCGCGGGAAGCCTTCCGTGAGGTTAAGGATCTGACGATTAAGCTGGCTGAGATTGAAACCAGCGCCTACAGGCTCGCAGGAAGTATCAAGAAAACGCAAAAAAGAGCCAATGCTTTGAAGAATATTACGATTCCGATGTATCAGAATCTGGTGTACACGATTACAAATGCACTGGAAGAAAAAGAAAGAGAAGAGTTCACGCGGCTGAAGGTCATTAAGAGAATGAAGCAGAAGAAGCAATAAATTTTCGGAAATCGATTGAAATTTCAACTAAAATACTGTATAATAAAGACTCGTGCAGCCGGGGTGTTAGCGGTACCTTGTAGCCCACAATCCGCTATAGTGGGGGTGATGTTACACAGAGGGCGGTTTCTTGTGAAGCTGCCTCCGGTAAGTGGCGTTGATGTCTGGGTCTTACGCGGCGGACGTCTGTGAACCGTGTCAGGTCAGGAATGAAGCAGCACTAAGCAGAATGTTCCGGGTGTTGTAAGGGCGCCTGGGCTGAGTTAACTGCCGGAGTACCGTTTGGGGGAAGCCGTTCGAAGTGTAACGCACGTGAAAAGAGAAGGAAAAATGGAACAGGTAAAGCATAGTGTTTTGCCTGTTTTTATTTTTGAAAATAATGTTAAAAAAATAACAATATAGTATTGACAAATAATTAACAAAGCAATATACTGACAATCAGAAAAGGAAATTCCGAAGCATGATAAGAAATCAGGAGGAGAGAATGCAATGGCAAAGAAAAATGTAGTTGTACCAGAAGTGATTGACAGTGTAGAAGCTCTTACAGCAAAAATAGCTGCAATGAAAGAGGCGCAGAAGAAGTTCGCTGCATACACACAGGAGCAGGTAGACAAAATTTTCTTTGAAGCTGCAATGGCAGCAAACAAAGAACGTATTCCACTTGCTAAAATAGCAGTGGAAGAAACCGGCATGGGAGTAGTGGAAGATAAGGTGATCAAGAATCACTACGCAGCAGAATACATTTATAATAAATATAAAAATGAAAAAACCTGCGGCGTCATTGAGGAAGACAATGCATTTGGTATCAAAAAGATCGCAGAGCCGATCGGTCTGATTGCGGCGGTGATTCCGACAACCAATCCGACATCCACAGCAATTTTCAAAACCCTGATTGCTTTAAAGACCAGAAATGCTATCATCATCAGCCCGCATCCGCGTGCAAAGGCATCTACGATTGCAGCTGCAAAGGTAGTGCTGGATGCGGCAGTAAAGGCAGGTGCACCGGAAGGCATTATCGGATGGATTGATGTTCCGTCTCTGGAGCTTACCAATGAAGTTATGAGAAGTGCAGATATCATTCTGGCTACAGGCGGTCCTGGCATGGTAAAGGCAGCATACTCTTCAGGAAAACCGGCACTTGGCGTTGGCGCAGGAAATACACCGGTTATTATTGATGACACAGCAGATGTGAGAATGGCAGTAAACTCGATTATTCATTCTAAAACCTTTGACAATGGTATGATCTGTGCATCCGAACAGTCCGTAACGGTGCTGGAGCCTGTTTATAAGCAGGTAAAGGAGGAGTTTGCCTACAGAGGATGTTATTTCTTAAAGCAGGATGAAATCGAGAAGGTTCGTAAGACGATCCTGATTAACGGAGCACTCAATGCAAAAATCGTTGGTCAGTCTGCCTATACCATTGCTAAGCTGGCAGGTGTAGATGTGCCGGAAAAAACGAAAATATTGATCGGTGAAGTAGAGTCCGTAGATATCTCCGAAGAATTTGCACATGAAAAATTATCTCCGGTACTTGCTATGTATAAAGCCAAAACCTTCGATGAAGCACTTGCAAAAGCAGCGCAGCTGGTAGCAGACGGCGGATATGGCCATACAGCTTCTCTTTATGTACATCCGGCACAGACAGAAAAGATTATGAAGCATGCAGAAGCCATGAAAACCTGCCGTATCTTAATCAACACACCATCTTCCCATGGTGGAATCGGTGACTTATACAACTTCAAGCTGGCACCGTCACTGACACTTGGCTGCGGTTCCTGGGGCGGAAACTCTGTATCAGAGAACGTAGGTGTAAAACATTTAATCAACATCAAGACCGTTGCTGAAAGGAGAGAGAACATGCTGTGGTTCAGAACACCGGAGAAAGTATACTTTAAGAAAGGCTGTATGCCGGTTGCCCTGGATGAGCTGGGCACGGAAATGCATAAGAAAAGAGCATTTATCGTAACGGACAGCTTCTTATATAAAAATGGCTATGTAAAACCAGTGGAACAGAAGCTGGACGAGATGGGAATCCAGCATACCTGCTTCTATGAAGTAGCTCCGGATCCGACCTTACAGTGTGCACAGCAGGGAACAGCACAGATGGCGGCATTTGAACCGGATGTCATCATCGCACTCGGCGGTGGTTCTGCAATGGATGCAGCAAAAATCATGTGGGTAATGTATGAACATCCGGAAGCAAACTTTGAAGATATGGCTATGGATTTTATGGATATCCGCAAACGTGTATTTAAATTTCCTAAGATGGGAGAAAAAGCTTACTTTGTAGCGATCCCGACTTCCTCCGGTACAGGCTCCGAGGTAACACCATTTGCGATTATTACGGATGCTGAAACAGGTGTAAAATGGCCGCTGGCTGATTACGAGCTGCTTCCGAATATGGCAATTGTAGATGTAGATAATATGATGAGCCAGCCTAAGGGACTGACCAGTGCATCCGGTATTGATGTTATGACACATGCGATTGAAGCATATGTATCCATCATGGCAACCGACTACACAGATGGTCTTGCATTAAAGGCAATTAAGACAGTCTTCGAATATCTTCCGTCTGCTTATGAGAACGGTGCAAATGATCCGATCGCAAGAGAAAAGATGGCAAATGCTTCCTGTATGGCAGGTATGGCATTCGCAAATGCTTTCCTGGGTCTGAATCACTCCATGGCTCATAAATTAGGCGCATTCCATCACATTCCACATGGTGTGGCAAATGCTCTGATCCTTACGAATGTGATCCGCTACAATGCAGAAGAAGTTCCGACAAAGATGGGAACCTTCTCACAGTACGAATATCCGCATGCAAAGGCAAGATATGCAGAAGCAGCCAGATTTGCAGGTATCTGTGGGAAGAATGATGATGAGACATTAGAATTATTCTGCGAAAAGCTGGAAGAGTTAAAGGCAAAAATCGGTATTCCGAGAACGATCAAAGAATGGGGTATTGACGAAAAGGCATTCCTCGAGACATTGGATGAGATGGTAGAACAGGCATTCAATGACCAGTGTACAGGTGCAAATCCAAGATATCCGCTTATGAAGGAAATCAAAGAACTTTACTTAAAGAGTTACTATGGCGAGTAGAAAACAGGAGGAATTATCATGAAGTTAGAAGCAAATAATATCATTGTTGAACGTCCCCATAAAAAAGTATATAAATGCGAAGAAGGCATCGTAAAAGTATTCAGCGAAAGCCATCCGAAGGCAGATGTATTTAATGAAGCTCTGAACCAGGCAAGAATTGAAGAGACCGGGCTTGCGGTGGCAAAGGTATTGAACGTATGCCAGATCGAGGGAAACTGGGCGCTTACATTGGAGTATAAAGAGGGTAAGACGCTGGCACAGCTGATGGAAGAGAATCCGGAAAAAACGGCTGCATACATGGAACAGTTTGTTGATCTGCAGCTTTCGATTCACGAGAAGAAGGCTCCGCTGTTGAATAAGCTGAAAGACAAATTAATCCGCCAGATCAACAGCCTGACAGAACTGGATGCCACACAGAGATATGAACTCTTAACCCGCCTGGACGGAATGCCGAAGCATACCAAGGTATGCCATGGGGATTTCAATCCTACTAATGTGATTGTAGCAGAAGACGGTACCATGGCAGTGATCGACTGGGCACATGCTACGCAGGGAAATGCAAGCGCCGACGCAGCAATGACTTACCTTCTGTTCGCACTGAAGGATGAAAAGCTGGCAGAGCTTTATCTGGATACCTTCTGCAAGAAGAGTGACACTGCAAAGCAGTATGTGCAGAAATGGCTTCCGATCGTAGCTGCTGCACAGCTGACAAAAGACAACGAGCTGGAAAAAGAATTCCTGATGAGATGGATTGATGTCTGCGAATATCAATAAATCATAACAGTCCTTCCTGACTCTTCATAAATAAAGTCCTACGGGCGAAATCGCATCTGCGGCAAAATGAATACATGCTGCAGATGCGATTTTATATTTGCTCCGCCGGCAGCCGCAGAACGGCGCTGTAGGTATCCTCTCCCTGAAAAACATACAGACTGCCCTTATGAAGTTCGGCCATTTTCTCAGCGCTCTGAAGGCCGATTCGATTGCTCTCGATATTAGCCGTATCCTGGCGGATTCCATTCTGTATGGTAACTTTAAAGGTTTGGGCGTCCATTTCGCTTACGATCTGTACCGGTTTTCTCTTGTCCCCATATTTTAGAATGTTAGAAAACAGATTGTGGAAAATCCGTTTTAATATGATATTATCTCCGAGTAAATAAGCATCTGTTTCTGCAAGTGAGAGCTGGACAGTGAAGCCGGCCAGTTGAAGAAAATCACAGTTGTCGTTCAGGCATTGCGCAAGAAAATCAATCTTCATCGGAACAGGATCAATCTGTTCTGTTTCCTCATAAATCAGAGCATATTCAAACATCTTATCCGTCATATTTTTAATATCATCTGTCTTCTGAAGGCAGCGCTCCAGGTACTCTTCCTGCATGGCAGGGGGAGCTTTTTTTAACTGCAGGACTTCCAGATAGCCGCGCAGAATCGTAAGCGGTGTCCGCAGATCGTGGGACATGGTCGTAATCAGATCCTGATTGGCCTGGCGGCTGGCGGTTTCCTGACGAATCTGTTCATCCAAAGTAAGGCGTAGATGATCCAGCTCTTCTGAGAGAATGCCGATCTCATCCTCTCCAAAATCCGGTAACGAATGGGTAAGGTCCCCGGAGGCCATCCGCAGTACCTCCTCTTTGATCTGCAATACGGCATCCATTTTTCGCCGGATAAAAGCAAGGATGCAGAAGAGAAAGAAAAGAATACTGGCTGCCAGACAGAAGAAAAAATAAGGATATACGACCCGGGAGGCGTGATAAGAGGTAATATTGATTAACGCGTCCTTATTCTGAAAGGATACGGCTGTCTGAAAAAAGGTTTCTCCTTTTCCACGCGTCATTCGGTAGCCGACATCGATCGGAGAACCAAAAACCAACTGATCCATAATAGATGGATAGGTACTGCAGATGTACCATCCGCTTTCCTCATCGTAAACAGCCATGCCGGTATAGGCATCTGCCAGATCCAGAAAACCTTTCAGCTGTTCCTCTGCGTCCTGCTCCGTGGAACCTGTCTCCGGGAGAGTGTATTTCCCGGCTTCTTCCTGCAGCGTTTTTTCAAAGGCTTCCTGATCGAGATCAAAGCCGGGAATCCGGCCGACCATCTTCCAGAAGTGCGGCTGCAGGTTCCAGAGAAAGGCAAATAGCAGAATGCTAAGAACAGCGGCAGCCAGGAGTAAAAGCAGCATTTTGGTTCTAAGCTTTTGATTTTGGATCCGTTTAATCACATCGATATCCCCTTCCCCAGATGGTTTTAATCAGGATCGGATGCGCAGGGTCCGGTTCAATCTTTTTGCGCAGATTCCGGATATGTACCATAACAGTGTTATTAGCACCATAATAATATGGTTCCTGCCAGATCGTTTCATAGATACGTTCGGCGGAGAAAACCTGTTTCCGGTTTTTCAGGAACAACAGGAGAAGTGCGTATTCCGTATCGGTCAGTTCCAGCAGAGTCTCTCCGCTCATGACGGTTTCCCTCTGCTCATCGATTGTAAGATGATGATAGGTCAGAGGGGAGGCTTGCGTATGCACTGCCGGTGTATTTTTTTCATTATGCATTGCAGGCGAAAAAGAGATGCCCGGTGCATCGGCATTGGAGGAGGCCTGTTTGCCCTGATAGATCTGATACCGACGGATCAGCGCCTTGGCCCGGCTGACCAGCTCATTATAGGAAAATGGTTTTGCAAGATAGTCATCTCCGCCGCTGGAAAAACCGAGCGTCTTGTCACTTTCCTTTGTGCGGGCGCTTAAAAAGAGAATCGGTGCATTACAGGTTTTACGGATTTCCAGACAAGTCTGATAGCCGTTTAGCTGCGGCATCATAATATCCAGGATAATCAGATCAAAATCCCGCTCCCGTAAAGCAGCGAGTGCCTGTATTCCGTCAGCAGCTTCCGTGGTAATGAAGCCTTCTCCCTGCAGTAATATATGAATAATTTCCCGGATCTCCGGGTTATCATCAACGACTAAGATATGTGTTTCTTCCATAGAAAGTCCTTTCCGTAAGCAATGAAATGCTGTCTGTGAATAAAATCTATCTTATGGCTTATTATACACGATGTAAAAGTAATAGAGGAAAATCTTAAGAAATCTTTAGAAATCCTTTCGAGGATTATTAAGAAATGGATTCTACAATGATATTAGTGACATAAGAGAATGGCTTGAAAAGGGAGAAAGGTTTATGAAGAAGCAAAAAAATCATTTTGCCGCGGCAATATTTTTTACAATTCTGCTGACAGTGCTGCTGGTGCTGTCTGTGCCGGAGGGAGCCGTATATGGATCGCATGTGGATTGGTTCAGCCAGCATACCGCCCTGGCAGAGACGATCCGGGATGCCTGTGTCAGTCAGAAGACGCTGGCACCTGCATTTCTTCCGCTTGGCGGTGGAAGTAATGGATTTCAATTTTCCTATTATGGGTATTTTCGGCCGGATATATTGATTGGATGTCTGTTCCCGGAAGTGCCGATGATGCCTATTCTGATCGGATATGTACTGTCAGGATATCTGGCATCGGTGCTTCTGTTTTATCGATGGCTTCTGGAAGAGGAGCTGGAGGAGGCAATTGCATTTCCGGTTACGGTACTTTTTATGACGGCAGCGTGCTTTTTTCAGGCACATCGGCAGATTATGTTCGTCAATTATATGCCGTTTCTGCTGGCGGCACTTCTGAGTGTAAAAAAGAGGAAGCCGGTTCTTCTGGCGGGGTGTCTTTTCCTGATCCATATACACAGCTTTTATTTTTCCATTGCCTGTCTGGCGGTTGTTGGCTGGTATTGGATGGAGCAGGAGGGCTGGAAGAACAGGAAGGCGTATGCAGGTTATATCGGAACAGCAGCGCTTTCCGTTGGAATGGCTGCTATGCTGCTGGTACCCACTGCAATGGTGCTGCTGGAACATCACAGGAGCAGTGACAATGCTTCAGCGTGGGAGCTGTTCGGTATACCGAATGGAACAGAAGGACTTCTGTATGGGGCTTATGGAATGGGACTGACATTTCTCGTATTATATCTGCTTCTGACAGGACTGGCGGAAAAGAAATATCGGAGGGAATGTGCGATCTGGCTTGTGATTTCCTTCTGGGGCGGCGCGGCCTGGATTCTGAACGGACTGCTGTATGGGAGGCCAAAGGCTCTGATCCCCTTTCTGCCGATGGTGTTATTGACCTGTGCCAGGCTTCTGCAGGCTATGCATCGGGTCGAAGTACGATGGCGCCTCTGGCCGCTTCTGATGGGGATTCCGATTGTCATCGGGATGGATCTGCTGGCAGGAAGAGAACGGGCCCGTATGGTACTTCTGGATATTCTGGTGCTGGCACTGGTCTGCCTGTGGCAGAGGATACGGACAGATGACAGGAGACATAAAAAGGAATGGGCAGTATCCGTCTGCATACTGCTTTTGGTGCCCTGTGTACTGTTCGTATATACAAACCGGCAGGAGGAATTTGTCGGAAAGGAAGAAGCAGCTGCCGTAGAATCTCAGGAGACAGTACAGTCAGCCGCTTTGGAAAATCGGCTGTATCGGGCAGAACAGCTGACAGAACCGCTTGCCTCCTGTAACCGGGTTGCTCTGGCGAACCAGCAGAAGAGCAGTATGTATTCCTCCATCACCAATGCTGCTTATGCAGATGTCATTTATAATCAGCTGCAGACACCGATTCGAATCAATAACCGGGTAGCGCTTCTGACGGATGAGAATCCTTTCCTGCTGCAATTTATGGGAATCCGTTATCTGCTGACGGATGCGGACCGGATTCCAGGCGGCTACCGGGAAGTGGAAACATACGGAAGCCAGGTGCTGGCGGAAAATCCATCCGTACTCCCAATGGCTTATACGGCGGACAGGCTGATGTCGGCAGTACAGTTTCAGAGCCTTTCCGAAGCAGAGAAAACGGAGGCCCTGATGAGGTATACGATCGTACCGGAAGCGGAGGAAGTACTGTGGGAAACGAAAACGGCGGCCTGGGAGCCGCAGTGGAAGAGCTGGGACATCCCGGATACGGTGCAGATCAGCAAAACAGAGAATGGCTGGCTGCTGGACGTGTTGGAAAAGTGTTCATTGACAGGAGAATTGCCGGAGGCAGTGCAGGATACTATTCTGGAATTATCCTTCCAGGTAAAGAATCAGACAGAGAGCCCGGTTGTGATTGATATCAATCAGATTCGTAATAAGCTGTCCGGTGCATCCGCTGCCTATCCGAATGAGAATACCTGCTTTCATTATATATTCCGTGCAAGGGAAGAGGACGGAATGAATAGATTTCAGATTACGCTGTCCCAGGGGAAATATGAAATAACGGATATCAGCTGGAACTGTCTGCCGGAACAGGTGCTGACAGAACAGCAGGTGACAGCAGCAGAAGAAACGGAGGATTCGGCAGAGGTAAAACGCTGGGATGCGCTGCTGTCAGGGAAACAGCTGGTGCTGGACTGCAGAGTGGAGGGAAAACAGAATGGATATTTTGTGACCTCAATTCCGGAACAAAAGGGAATGGAGCTGCGCGTGGATGGCGAAAAAGTGCCAATCCAGATCGTGAATGAAGCGTTTGCAGGAGCTGAACTTGACGAAGGAAAGCATCACATTCAGATGTATTTCAGTCCGCCGGGAAGGAGGAGCGGACAGGCGGCAGCATTCATATCCTGGGGAATCTGGATACGATGTCTGTGGAAATGCCGGCGAAAAAACAGACGAAGACAGGGGGCAGAGCATTGAAACGAAGCAGAGAATTAGGAGCCTATATTCTGGCAGGCGGAATAACGACTGCTGTAAGCTATATTTTGTACGGGGGATTACTGGAGCTGTCCTGTCCCTATCTGGTGGCCAATGGATTGGCCTGGATCGGAGCCGTACTGGCTGCCTATGGAATGAACCGGGGATTTGTATTTCGTTCCCACAATCAGATCGGTAAGGAATTTGCAGAATTTGTCTCTCTGCGCCTGTTGACGCTAGCAGCAGAGACAGTGCTGCTGTGGCTGTTTGTGGACCAGCTTCATATACATCCGATTGCGGCCAAGCTTCTGGTCAGTATTGTGACCGTGCTGGGCAACTATGGCCTATGTAAATATAAGATTTTTCAGAAGGGAGAGTAGTTTATATGGATCGAATCAGTGTAATTGTACCTTGTTATAATGAAGAAAAGGTGCTGCCGCTTTTTTATAAAGAAACAGAAAAGGTGCTGCGGCAGATAGAAGGGGCAGAGTATGAATGGATTTTTATTGATGACGGGAGCAAGGATCATACGGTGGACCTGTTAAAAAGCTTCGTGCATCAGAATCCACACTGTAAATACATTTCTTTTTCCAG
>DNJM01000041.1:11362-14682 GCA_003489085.1 Lachnospiraceae bacterium | reverse complement strand
CGGCTGCAGAAGAACTGAACAACTGATCAGCTGCATATAAAACCCCGGGCAACAGTATCCTGCCGAGCCCGGGATTTTTCTGATTGTGTCTATTTCTTTTTCTTCCGAACACTGTAGCCAAATGTGCCGATCGGTTTACCCAGTTCCAGATAAGTGCCATGAGAATAAGCCATCAGTCCTGTTCTGTTCAGATCGAATTTTCCATTCGCATCCATATATTCTTCACTGACCTGTACAGAAACCACCTCTGCCAGGAACATATCATGAGAACCCAGTTTCTTTACTTCTGTTACCCTGCATTCGATATTCACCGGGCATTCTTCAATAATCGGTGCATGTGCAAGCATATTCGCTTTCCCACGCGTCAGATGCATTTCACTCCATTTATCCACATCTCTTCCAGACTTTACCCCACAGTAGTCTGTCGCTCCTGCCAACTCTTTGGTTGTCAGATTCACTACAAACTCTCCGGATTCCATCAGCATATGATGAGAAAACCGCTCCGGGCGTACGGAAATATATAACATAGCCGGATCAGAACAGATCGTGCCGGTCCATGCTACGGTAATGATATTCGTATTGCCTTTCTTATCACCGGTACTGACCATCACTGCCGGAAGCGGATACAGCATATTCCCTGGTTTCCATGTTAACTTTCCCATTTCTTTTTTTCCTTTCAACAAGCTCTTTCTATATTTGCTGCAAAAAGCTCATGACTGCCGGTACTAACTGCTTCTTCCGGGAAACCACACCTTTCAGAATCAACTTTTCCTCGTCCTCCGGCAGATCAAAAGCAGACAGAATCACATTCCGCGCATCATGTCCGCATGCCAGCAGCTCCGTAGACTCATCAATGATATTCGTCAGCATGAAATAGATGATATTCAATCCATGCCGTACCCGAACCGTTTCCAGACAGGTTTCCACTTTTTCCTTGATCTCCTGCAGCTCTTCTTCATTCATGGAATTGATCTGCCCGACACCGAACGCCACATCATTCGTGCTGAACTGCTTGAAGTCCAGAAAACAGATTTCCTCCGGCGTCTTTGCCTTCAGATTGCTTCCTGCATCAAACATATTCTTCGCCAGCTCCTCAATATCAATCCCGGCCATCTTTGCCAGAATCTCCGCTGTCATCTTATCCAGTGGAGTACAGGTCGGAGACCGGAACATCAGTGTATCAGAAATAATCGCAGAACACAAAAGGGCTGCCGTTGTCTTGTCGATTTCTACGGCTGCTTCCTGATACATCTGATAAATAATCGTTGCCGTACATCCCACCGGCTGGTTCCGGAAAAATACCGGTCCCATCGTCTCCAGACTCCCCAGTCTGTGATGATCGATAATCTCCTGAATCTCTGCTTCTTCAATACCGTCTACAGCCTGGGCTTTCTCATTATGATCCACCAGAATAACCCGCTTCTTGCGCGCTGTCATCAAACGGCGGCGGGAAATGAATCCCACAAAACGTCCTTTTTTATCGATAACCGGAAAGTCACGATATTTTTTCTTGGTCATTACCTCTTTTACATCATCCACAAACTCATTTGTCCGGAATGTGGTCAGATTATCCTTCGTCATAAAATACTTTACCGGAATACTCTGGTTAATCAGACGTGCCACTGTAAATGTATCATGCGGCGTACTGATAATGACAATATCTCTTTCACCGGCCATTTTCTGGATGGTTTTGGAAACCTTCGCTCCCTGTGTCACCACCAGACAACTGACATCCATCTCGATGGCACACAGCTGCGTTTCATATCGATTTCCTACAATGACCAGATCATCCTTTTCAATAAAGTTCTCCATCATATCCGGACTGGCTGCTGCAATCACCACTTTACCGGTGATATAGTATCCATGCTCATTTCCGACAATCACTTCTCCGTCCAGCGTATTTGCAATACTGCGATACTGGGTGCGCGCCTTGGCCAGAATCCGGTTATCATACCCTTCCATATAGGAGGTCGCTATATCTCCAATTGTAATCAGCCCCTCCAGCGCTTCATCCTTCGTAATCGGCATGGATTTCATATTATTTTCTTTCATCGTCTGCCATACTTCCTTGATTGAAAGACTGGCCGGCACTCCCTTGACCCGGTGAATATCCATATCTTTCACCTGCAGATTGACATTCGTTAACAGACCCGGTGCGTCTACCCCGAACCGGTTCAGTACATAGGAGGTTTCTTCCGAAATCTCACCTGCCCGTTTTGCGACATACTCTTCTTCCGAGATCTGCTGTTTCAGATTCGCATATGCAATTGCCGAACAGATTGAATCTGTATCCGGATTCTTGTGTCCGATAACATATACTTTTTTTGCTTTCTTTGCTTCCATACTCTTACCCCCCCCTGGTTGATAAAATAAGCGTGCCAGATTTTTCTTCTTTCGTCAACCACAATTTGCAAAACTTTTGCATTTTTTCTCATAACAAGCCACTTTTCTTTACCGTTTTCCCTTCTTTTATGATATACTGCATCTATAGGCAATACATCAGGCCAGAATATGATGATTACGTAAACGAGGTGGAATTGACATGAGTGAAGAAAGACTGCAAACTGAAACAATGGCTGATTATGAAGAACATTTCGATGATGCCAATCCGTGGAATCGGGTCACAAAGTATCTGGAAGAGAAAACTGTTCTTCCGGTAAAAATTGAAGGAATTGTAAATGGCGGAGCCATTGCAATGGTAGAAGGCCTGCGCGGCTTTATCCCTGCTTCCAGACTTTCTCTGTCCTATATTGAAGATCTGGAGACGTTTCTGTTAAAGGAGATTGAGGTACAGGTCATTGATGTTAATCAGGCTGAAAACCGGCTGGTACTCTCTGCAAGAGAACTGTTGAAGGAAAAGGCAAGAAAAGAACGGGAAGAAAAAATTGCCAGCATTCAGGTCGGATCTGTCATGCAGGGAACTGTAGACAGCCTGCAGAATTATGGAGCGTTCATCGATCTTGGCGACGGCTTGTCCGGTCTGGTACACATTTCCCAGATCAGCAACCAGCGCATCAAAAATCCTGCCGCTGTTCTGAATACCGGAGACACCGTTACGGTAAAAGTAATCGGTGTAAAGGATGGCAAGATCAGTCTCAGCATCAAGGCCCTTCTGGAAGAGAAAAAGGAAGAAGAAGAGATTCATGTAGAAATTCCAAAATCTGAAAATATCGGAACCAGTCTCGGAGATCTGTTTAAAAATCTTAAGCTGCAATAAAATACGGCGGCAAAAACGGCGGTGTGCAATAGGAAATCTGTTTCCTGCACATCGCCGTTTTTTATTTTCCTCTATCTTTTTTACCACGAGCTGCCGCCCCCGC
>DNJM01000041.1:452-11130 GCA_003489085.1 Lachnospiraceae bacterium | reverse complement strand
ACCAGGAGCTGCCGCCCCCGCCGCCAAAACCACCGCCGGAATATCCACCGCCACCGCTGCTTGTATAAGTGCCCTTCGATGGTTCTATTGCCTTATATACCTGCGTACCGAACTGATCCGCACAGTGCTGCATATTATGTATGAAGTACCGCATCATATATGGATGCATCATGCCGTTACCCTCCCACCACTGTGGCGGTTCCAGCGCAATCGTCTCGAATTTCTTTGCCCAGGTATCTGTAAGCCCGAATACATAAGCATACGGCAGTACATCATAAAAATAATCCGGGTCTTCTTCTACCAGAAGCTCCAGCCGCTCCAACTCCGCCGTCTCAATAAACCTCCGAAAGCCGAGCAGCTTCCCGGTTACATCAATCTTATAGTCTGTCGGTGCCTGCGTTGCCGCCGCTGTCCAGATCGAAATCGTCCCACACAGACAGAAAACGGGCACGAGCCATGCATAGAGTGCCGACACCATTCCGGCCGCACAGCCTGCGCCGACAAGAATCAACATGACTGCTTTTGCTGCCACTCTCGTTCTCCTTCTGGTAAAGGCGCCATTTTCTGCAATAGAAGCCAGCAGAACGGAAAAGATTCCCAGAACAATCATTATCGTTGTCATCAGAATATAGCTTCCTTCTGATAAAAATGCACAGGCCGCTCCGATGCCTGCACCGGTCAAAACGGCTGCCAGCAGACACAGAACCAGGCTGACTGCCATTACTTTTCCATTACTCAGCTTGCGTTTCCCGATAAAATACGACGGCAAAGCCTTCTGCGCATCCGCTACCGCCTCTGCGGTATGCTTATTGACCTTCTTAAGCCGTAAATCATCCTTTTTCCGAAACAATCCATTAAAGAAGATCTGTATATGCATCGGGAGCTCAGAAGAAATATCTTTCTGCTTATGCAGTATGAATTCCTCTTCCTTTTTTCCCTTTTCTGTTTTATCACCGCTGATCGTCAGATAGCCATTATGCGCCAGCCAGAACAACAGTGAAATAATATCCTTCTGATCGGCACGATTATCAATAATATATCCCACTTCTGCACTGCTCAGCCCCTCCGGCGGATAGAATTCTACGGTCTCTACTGCCTGTCTTTTCTGGCGCTTCCTAAAATACCGGATGACGCTATATACCGTCAACAGAAAAAGGATCCCTGCCAATATTGCTGCCGGAAGCGGGCTTTCCGTTCTGGTACCTGCAAAATACCCTTCCGGCAGACGCAGAAATACAGAAACAGCTTCATTCGGCCGAAGTCCTTCTGCAACAGTGCCTTCTATTCTGTTTCCGGAAATAGATACCTCTGCTCTTCCCTCTTCCTTTTCACCGAAAGCGCCTACATATATATGTGCATCCGAAATATCCGCTTCCTTTTCAAATGTCACAGAAAAATTGACAGTATCCGTCGGTACAGACCAGCCATCACCAATCAGGTTATAAAATAATTCATCGTACTCACTGATTCTGTCATCTCCCATATCCAGCCGATAGCGGATCGTATAGATCTGATCTCCGGACACGATCTGATTTTCATCCCCCAGAATGATCCGGCGGCAGCTGCCTTCGTTCTCCAGCTCATACCTGGCTCCTTCCACCTGTACGTCCGATACCTTTACCCGGTACAGAAAGGATTTGACTTTCCCGTCCACTTCCCGGTTTACCTTCAATCGAAGCGGAATGTCACGGTAAATACCATGTCTGGGTTCTGTAAAATATACCTGAATCTGTTCGGTGATATCCAGCGTTGCATCCTCATGCACTACTGCATCTACTGAAAACCGTGTAATGCTGTACCCTTCTCCTACCGCATCTGCCTCCGAAATCACTCCCGGAATATTTCCGAAAAGTCCGGAAAAGCCTCCTGCAATAAAGGCAAACAGCAATACCGCCAGGAGAATCCGTTGTTGCATTTTCTTTTTCATACTGTGTGCCTCCTAGAAAGAAATTTTTACATTCTTTCGCTCTGCTGCATCTTCCACCTCAAACATCTCTTTTTTATCAAATCGGAACATACCTGCAATCAGATTGCTCGGTACGCTCTGGATCTTTGTATTATACTGTTTCACCACGGCGTTATAGTATTTTCTGGACTGTGCAATGTCCTCTTCAATCTTCCGCATCTGTGCCATCAGCTCCTGAAAGTTATTGTTCGCTTTCAGATCCGGATATTGCTCGGACAACGCAAATATCTGCTGAATCGCTCCGGCCGCCTGCTTCTCATTTTCTGCCATACTCTGCATATCCATCGAAGAATGACCGGCATTTCTGACCGCAGTCACCTTAATCAGTGTCTCTGCCTCATGCTTTGCATAGCCCTTTACCGTTTCTACCAGATTAGGAATCAGATCAAATCGTTTCTTCATATATACATCCATCGTAGAAAATGCTTCTTCACAATTCAGCCGTGCTTTCACCAAACCATTATACATCGTCATGACTGCAATCAAAAGTACGATGATCAATACAATAATGACTCCAATTATTCCTGCAAAAATTCCTCCCAATGCTGCCATATCTGCTCCTCCTTTTCTTTTCTGCTGCTATAGCTGTTCCAGGCTTTCAATCCAGGCTGCCGCTGCTGCGTCACTTGGCATCTTCAGGTCCCCTCTTGGAGAAAGACTGATCTCTCCCACTTTAGGTCCATCCGGTACACAAGAGCGCTTAAACTGCTGCGAAAAGAACCGCCATAAAAACTTCCGAAGCCATTTCAGAATCGTCTTCTTGTCATAGGTACCATCAAAGGTATACGCTGCAATCCGGAAGATCTTATCCGGTTCATACCCAAAGTGCAGCATATAATATAGAAAGAAATCATGCAGCTCATACGGGCCGACCAGATCCTCTGTTTTCTGCGCAATTGCGCCCTCCTCCGGAGGCAGAAGCTCCGGACTCACCGGTGTATCCAGTACATCCATCAGAATTTCTTTCAGCTTCACATCCTCACAGTGCTCTGCATAATATTTCACCAGATACCGCACCTGTGTCTTCGGAACAGAAGCATTGACCCCATACATGGACATATGATCCCCATTATAGGTTGCCCAGCCCAATGCCAGCTCTGACATATCTCCCGTTCCGATTACCATACCATTATCCTGGTTCGCCAGATCCATCAGCACCTGTGTCCGCTCTCTCGCCTGTGCATTTTCATAGGTCACATCATGCACCTGTTCATCATGCCCGATATCTTCAAAATGCTGCTTTACAGCATTTCCGATCGGTATCTCCAGAAGTGTGGCGCCAAGCCTTCTGGACATGGTGCAGGCATTCTGATACGTACGGTCCGTCGTGCCAAAGCATGGCATTGTCACAGCCTTGATCTGACTGCGGTCCATTCCCAGCATATCAAATGCCTTTGCCGTCACCAGCAATGCCAGTGTCGAGTCCAGTCCGCCGGAAATACCCACAACTGCCGTCTTCGTTCCGGTATGCCGAAGCCGCTTCTTCAAGCCCATGGACTGAATCATAAAGATCTCATCCAGACTCTCCTCTAGTTCCTTTGGATCCTCCGGCAGAAATGGATTCCGGGAAAAATTCCGTGTCAAAACAGTCTCTTCCCTGTGAATCCGAAATGGAACCTTCAGAACTTCCTTTTCTGTGATCTGAAAAGTCGTATTCTTTCTTCGCTCACTGATCAGCCGAAAGATATCTATTTCGCTGTAAATAATTTCATTTTTAAATCGTTCCGATTCCTTCAGGAGTTCTCCATCCTCCACAATCATATTATGACCGCTGAACACCAGATCTGTCGTGGATTCCCCTTCTCCTGCGCTGGCATAGACATATCCCGCCAGCAGCCGTTTCGTATGGGAACAGATCAGATTTCTCCGCACTTTAGCTTTCCCTACTGTCTCATTGCTGGCAGAACAATTGACGATCACTGTCGCTCCCGCCATAGCTGCCAGGATACTCGGCGGAACCGAAGACCAGACATCCTCACAAATCTCTGCCGATACGATCAGCTGCTCCATGGATGCAGCCTGAAACAGAATATTCGGACCAAATGGAATTCTCTTTCCGTCAAAAAGAATCCATTTGGCTTCCTTCGGTCCCTGTTGAAACTGCCGCATATCATAAAATTCCGCATAATTCGGCAGAAATGTTTTCGTCACTATTCCCAGAATTTCACCATGATTCAATGCCACAGCCGTATTATACAGCTTATTATCCACTTCCACCGGTGCTCCGATGAAGAACAAAGCATCCAGCCCGCTGGTAAACTCTGCCAGCTCATGCAGTGCCTCTCTGCTTCTCCGGATCAGCAGATTCTGCTTAAATAGATCACTGCATGTATAGCCGGTCACCACCAGCTCCGGAAATACAACAACCTTGGCTCTGTTTTCATCCGCTTTCTGCATCGCCTTTTTAATCTGCTGTGTATTAAAAGCGATATCTGCCACCTTAATATCCGGTGTAGCCGCCGCTACCTTTACAAATCCATGCTTCATATCATTTCCCCTCTTTCTTTCCGTTTTCCTGCTGCTATCTGCTCTTCCTCTGGATATCCTTCAGCTCTTCTACAGAAAATGAATAGCTGGTATTACAGAAATGGCAATGCACTTCGATCTCCTTCCCTTCATCAATCATGCTCTGAATTTCCTTCTTTCCGACACTGATGATAGCCTTTTCTACCCGCTCTTTCGAGCAGTTGCAGTAGAACCTGGTCGGCAGCGTATCCGTAATCTCTACGGGAAGTCCCTCCAGTACTGTCTCCAGAGTCTGTTCCGGCGTCATTCCCTTATCCAGCATTTTCGTAACAGAGTCAATCTTTCCGATATTTTCTTCGAGATGTGCCACCACCTTTTCTTCTACAAACGGCATTACCTGGACGATGAATCCACCTGCCTGCCTTACCGTATTGTCCTTATTCATCAGCACGCCCAACCCCACAGATGATGGGATCTGCTCCGAAGTCGCAAAGTAATATGTCAGGTCTTCAGCAATCTCACTGGTCTGCAGAATGGTCTGACCTGCATATGGCTCTTTCAATCCCATATCTTTAATGACATTCAGGATACCGATTCCAACTGCTCCGGCTACATCCAGCTTCCCTTTTGCATTTGCCGGAAGAATAACCTCCGGATGATTCACATATCCTTTGACATCCCCTTTACTGTCTGCTGTGACCGTAATTCCGCCAATCGGGCCATCACTCTGAATCTGCAGAGTCAGTACATCACTGTCATTCTTCATCATGCTTCCCATCATACTTCCGGCTGTCAGAAGCCGTCCCAGTGCTGCTGTCGCTACCGGACTGGTATTATGATGACTTCTGGCCGTCTCCACCAGCTCCCTTGTCGTTGCCGCAAAAGCCCGAATCTGTCCCTCCGCTGCCGTTGCTCTTACAATATAATCTGTCATCTTGCCTTTTCTCCTTCTATCCATTAAATTTCTTTCTGTTTTCCATTTTCCCGTGCCACAACACAGATCCGTTCACTATCTTTTCGCGGCTCTTCAAAAGTAAATGCATCATAGGCCGCCAGAAATACAAGCCCGGAGTCTTCAACCAGCCTGCGGATCGTAGCCAGCTCATATGCCTTTTGTAAATGTGTCTCCTGGTATCGGCGGTACAGATCCTGTCCCGCATCCTCCTCCCGGATAAACAGGCTCAGCTCATACTCATTGATCTTTTCTTCTTCATAATAATAGTTATCCCATATAAAGCTGCAGTCATCCCGGCTTTCTGCAATGGTACAGTCTCCCAGAATCTCCTGGTATTTATACCGTGTATTAAAATCAAACAGAAAGATCCCGCCCGGATCCAGGTAGTTGTTCACCAGCCGGAATACTGTCAGCAGCTCTTCTTCTTCTAAAACATAATTCAATGAATCACAGATGCTCACAACCGCCCGTACGGTACCGTACAGCTCAAATTCCCGCATATCCTGCAGTAAATACAGAATATCATGTCCGGAAGCCAGTTTCTTCTCCATCGCAATTTCCAGCATTTCGTCGGAATTATCTGCCCCGATCATATCGTATCCGGATGCTGCCAGCAGCTCCGTCAGGGTTCCGGTTCCACACCCAAGATCCAGCACCAGGCCATCACGAATATCATATTTTTCCAAGGTCTCTCTTATATAGTCTGCCCATTCTTCATAGGGAATATTGTCCATGAAGGTGTCGTACACCCGGGCAAAACTGGTGTATGCTTCCAATTTTCATATCCTCCATTCTAGCAGCCATTGCTATACAGCAGGCAAAGCTCCTCATGTACACCACTGCTACCTTTCAGCGGCTTCCCAGTAGTCCTTCCGCTCTTTCTCCTGGCGATTGATCCACTCAGTTGCCTGTACAAGTCCCTCCTCAGAAAATGGAAAATGCTCACTGAACATTTCATCCGGGTTACTTGCCGAAAAGCAATAAGGCCCCCGCCAGACTGTTGCTTTTAGCTCATCGCCATCTTTTTCCACCCGGTACAGCATCTGAAACCCACCTCCGGTGAATACTGCCTTCTTATAATAATTCAATGACAGCAGTGTCTCTCTCTGCAGCATATCTCCGCCTCCTGCCTTCTCATTCTATCTCAGTTTTTTAGAAAAATACAGATTCAGATCATCGTCGTTTCTGCATGCTTCATACTCGCCCAGAACCTTCTCCTGATACCAGACACCGGTTCCATCCGGAATATAACCGCGTTTTACGTAAATCCGCTGCGCCGCTCCATAACCACTGTGCATCCCGACTGCCAGCGTTATGGTATCCGAAATATCTCCGGCTGCCGCTTCTGCTGCATCCAGAATCCGATTCCCGATTCCCTTCTTCCGGAATCTTGGAAATACATTAAAATCCTTGACTTCCGGATACATGCCGTTAAATGGGCCACCCTCTGCTTTTTTCAGCATCGTGGTATAGCCTGCCACTTCCCCCTGATATTCAGCGATAAACACATACCGTTTCTGTTCTATATATTCCTGATAATATTTTTCATAGGTGGACCGCTTCGGATTCCAGCCAAGGCTCTCAAATTCCTGAAAGATTTTTTCCACATCTGACTCCTGCATTCCGCGAATTACAATATTCTCCTGCATCGTTGCTACCATATGCTCACCCTCTTATCTTTCTGTTCGTTCACTTTCTGAAAAGTATTATAGCAAATAAGCGGAGATTTGTCTTGCTTCCGTGTAAACTTCCACGAAAACTTCTGAGATGATATTGACACACCCTGTTCTTCAGCGTACAATGGGTAAAGATAAACCTAATACAATTTAAATATGCCCTGTGATGCTAAAGCTTGAACGACTAGAGCTTATATTAGATGCGTCTTTGCTGTCCAGTCGGAAGCAAGGACTTTTTTCGTTTCTAAGGAAAATTTATCATATAAAACCACGATAAAGGCAGGTGAGTACAATGGATGCAGGCGCCAGTTATCATTCGCGTATCAAAACAGACAATTTCATAAAGAAAAGAGGAATTCGACATGAACAAAGAAATTTTTATGGAACTCTTACGTGCCCGGGAATACAAAGCCGTAAGAAGTATTTTGAATGTCATGAATGCTGTAGACATTGCTACTCTCATGGAGGAGCTGGAAGATAAAGAACTGGCTCTGGCTTTCCGTCTGATCCCTAAGGACAAGGCAGCAGATGTATTCGCTAATATGAACAGCTCCATGCAATCCTACCTGGTAGAAATTTTCACCGAAAAGGAATTAAAGGAGCTGCTGAATGAGATGTTTCTGGATGACACCGTAGATCTTCTGGAGGATCTTCCGGCAAATCTGGTCACCCGGATTCTGGAATCTGTTGGTCAGGAAAAGAGACAGCAGATCAACGTCCTGCTGAACTATCCGGAGGACAGTGCCGGCAGCGTTATGACAACCGAATATGTAGATCTCAGAAAGCATACTACTGTAGCGCAGGCTATTTCGCACATCAAGCGCACCGGGATTCATAAGGAAACCATCTATACCTGCTATGTTCTGGAAAATCGTCGGCTGATCGGTATTGTCACAGCAAAAGATCTGCTGACCATGGACGATTCTATGACCATGGAGGAGCTGATGGAAACAGAAATCATTTCTGTCACCACCCATACGGATCAGGAAGAAGTGGCAAAGCTTTTTTCCAAATACGATCTCCTTTCTATCCCGGTACTGGATACCGGCGGACTCATGGTCGGTATCGTAACCGTCGATGACGCTATGGATGTCCTGGAGGAAGAGACAACGGAGGATATCACACTCATGGGTGCCGTAACTCCCAGTGAGAAATCCTACTTTGAGACTTCTGTATTCGGACATGCCAAGAACCGTATCATCTGGCTTCTGCTCCTGATGATCTCGGCCACATTTACCGGACTGATCATTACCCACTATGAAAGTGCTTTCGAAGTACTGCCTCTTCTGGTCTCCTTCATCCCTATGCTGATGGATACCGGCGGAAACTGTGGTTCTCAGAGCTCTACCCTGATTATCCGTGGACTTGCATTGGATGAAATCCAGTTTTCAGATCTCTTCCGTGTTATATTTAAGGAATTTCGAATCTCACTGATCGTAGGCGTTGTTCTTGCGGCTGCAAACGGTGTCCGGATCCTGATTATGTATAAAAATGCCTCCATTGCATTTGTCGTAGGCTGCTCCCTGATCGTTACTATCGTCATCTCCAAAATGATTGGCTGCACGCTTCCAATGCTGGCCAAAAAGTTAAATCTGGATCCGGCTATTATGGCTGCTCCGTTGATTACAACCATCGTAGATGCCTGTTCTGTTATGGTCTATTTTAAAATTGCTACTGCCGTTTTCCATTTGGCAGCATGATAAAAAAAGTGTACCCGCTTAGGCCACAAAGGCCATCGAACGGATACACTTTTTCTTACTTGCTTCTTCGTTTATTCGATCACTCTAATCCATCCTTCCGGAGCCTGGATATGTCCCATCTGAATTCCGGTTAATGTATCATACAGCTTTTTCGTCACCGGTCCCATTTCTGTCATACCGCTTGGCAGGCAGATCTCTTTTCCATGATCCACAATCTTTCCTACCGGTGAGATAACCGCTGCCGTACCGCAAAGACCGCATTCTGCGAAGTCTTTTACCTCCTCGAACAGAACTTCTCTCTCTTCTACTTCCAGTCCCAGATATTCCTTTGCCACATAGATCAATGAACGTCTGGTGATGGATGGAAGAATGCTGTCGGACTTCGGTGTAACCACCTTATGATCCTTTGTTACGAAAATAAAGTTTGCTCCGCCGGTCTCCTCTACTTTCGTTCTCGTAGCCGGATCCAGATACATATTCTCATCGTATCCTTCCTGATGTGCGGTCACAATGGCGTGCAGACTCATAGCATAGTTCAATCCTGCCTTAATATGACCAGTTCCCTGCGGTGCTGCACGGTCAAAATCAGATACCTTAATGGTCAGAGGTTTGGCTCCGCCTTTAAAATACGGGCCAACCGGTGTTGTAAAGATACGGAACTGATATTCGTCCGCAGGCTTTACTCCGATCACCGGATTACTTCCAAACATATATGGACGGATATATAAAGTAGCTCCGGATCCATACGGCGGTACCCATTCTGCATTCGCCTTTACCACCTGGCAAACCGCATCCACAAATCGTTCCTTCGGGAATACCGGCATTTCCAGTCTTCTTGCAGAATCCTCCATCCGGCTTCCATTCAGATCCGGACGGAACGTAACAATATGCCCGTCTTCCGTTGTATATGCCTTTAAGCCTTCAAAACAGGTCTGTGCATACTGCAGTACGCCTGCACATTCATTTAAAGTAATCGTTGCATCTGTTGTTAATGTACCTTCATCCCAGGCGCCATCTTTATAATTCGCGACATATCTCATACTCGTTGTCATATAACCGAATCCAATATTTGCCCAGTCCAGATTTTTCTTCTCCATGAATATCCACTCCCATCTTCCATTCAAAACGTATTTTTCATGCCCTCTATTATAATACTTCTGAATGTGAAGTTCAAGAGTGCACTCTGTTTTTTTATCTCTCCGCCATACTGATTGCTTCGATTCCGACACTTCCGCCGCGTACCACTTCGATCGGCTGGAATTCCTCCCGCATCAGCTTGATGACAGCGTCATTCTTGGTAGCTGTCTGTACGAATTCCAGCAGCAGGCTGTCCTTACCATAATCGATGACCTTTGCATCGAATGCCTGTGCGATCTGGTATATTTCTTCCTTATCTTCCCGCTTGCAGCGCATCACCTTCACATACAGAATCTCTTTCATACATACGGACAACTCCGTAAAATCGATGACCTTGATTACCTCTACCATACGGTTCAGCTGTTTCTTAATCTGTTCAAAGGTCTCCTCGTCACTCTTTGTCTCAATCGTCATCCTGGAAATCGTAGGATCCTCTGTCGTTCCCACAGTCAGACTCTCCAGGTTATAGCATTTTCCGGAAAACAGCCCGGAAATCTTAGACAGCACGCCCACCTGGTTCTCTACATATAATGAAATCCATCTCTTTTTCAATGTACCGCTCATAAGATCCTCCGTTCTAGCTCATCAGCATTTCTTCCAAAGTCCCGCCTGGTTTCAGCATCGGGTATACCATCTCTTCACTGTCAATAATGAATTCAATTAAGGTAGGCCCGGCCGTATTTGCCTTTGCTTCATCCAGTGCCTTTTTAATATCCTCTTCACAGGTAACGCGGATCCCCTTTGCACCATAGCTCTCTGCCAGCTTTACAAAATCCGG
>DNJM01000041.1:0-144 GCA_003489085.1 Lachnospiraceae bacterium | reverse complement strand
CTCTGCCAGCTTTACAAAATCCGGTGTATATTCCGGACATTCGCACTCTCCGCACTGCCCTTCACAGCTTCTGCGCTTCCGCAGACAGGTCATAGAGTATCGTCTGCCATAGAACAATTTCTGCCACTGGCGTACCATTCCCAG
>DNJM01000166.1:490-17174 GCA_003489085.1 Lachnospiraceae bacterium | reverse complement strand
GGACCATGGATCTTATGTCCGCTGATCGTCAACAGATCGATTCCGCATTTTTTCGGATAAATATGGTATTTTCCGAATCCCTGTACGGCATCCGAATGCATCAGAATATTTCGATTATAATTCTTTACAATAGATGCGATCTCTTCAACCGGCTGTCTGGCTCCGACCTCGTTATTGACAAACATCACGGATACCAGAATGGTTTCCGGACAGAGTGCCTTTTTCAATGCTTCCAGCCATACCCGTCCATCTTTTCCTACCGGAAGATAGGTGATGCGGAAGCCTTCCTCTTCTTCCAGATATCGCATGGTATTTAAAATGGCCGGATGCTCTACGGAAGTGGTGATGATATGATTGCCTGCCCGGCGGTTCGCCCTTGCGGTTCCGATGACTGCCAGATTATCACTTTCCGTTCCGCCTGAGGTAAAGAAAATTTCCTTCTCCTGTACCTTCAGAAGCCTGGCAATCGTCTGCTTTGACTCTCTTACATACCGCTCTGCCTCTACCCCTTTGCGGTGAAGGGAGGATGGATTCCCGTAATCTTCACACATAACCTTCCCGACCAGATCGCGGACTTCATCATATGCCCTTGTTGTCGCGGAATTGTCTAAATATACTTCCATGCTCTTCTCCTTTTACTTCTTCTCTCTATTTTATGCATGCGCCGGGAAACCGTGCCTACTCCTGTTCCAGCCGGAACATCAGAACAGACAGCAGAGCAAGTCCGGCCGTCTCCGTTCTAAGGATCCTTTTGCCAAGGGTCAAAGGCTTCGCCCCCATGCGTACTGCGGCCTCTACTTCCGCTATTTCGAAGCCTCCCTCCGGTCCGATGAAAATACCGGCAGACTGCCCCGGCCGGACCCCATCTATGATTTTTCGGGTTTCTTCCATGCCCTCTGCCAGCTCATACGGAATCAGACAGATATCCAGCTCTTTTGCCATATCCAGTGCCTCCGGAAATGACATCACCGGATATACCTCCGGAATCCTCATCCTGCCGGACTGCTTGGCGCCGCCTTCCGCAATCGCCTGCCAGCGCTGCCGCTTTTTTTCTGCTTTTCTGGCATCCAGCCTCACAACCGACCGCCTTGTAGCAACCGGAATGACCGCACAGGCGCCCAGCTCCACCGCCTTCTGGACGATGAATTCCATCTTATCTCCTTTCGGCAGCCCCTGAAACAGATAAAGCTGTGACGGAAGCTCCCGATTCACATCCAGTCTTTCGCAGATTGTCAATACTGCCTTATCCTCTTCGAATTCTTTGATCCTGCAGATATAATTCTCCTGGCTGCCATCGCTGATCTCCAGCTGCTCGCCCGGCCTCATCCGCAGAACATTTCTGATATGGTTCACATCCGTTCCCATGATACAGATCTCGTCTCCCGATACCTGCTCCGGTGGCACAAAGAAATGACGCATCCTATGTCCGCTCCTTTATCCGTTCTATTACGCTTCCGGCTTCCTTGCTACGACAGATACCCACTCTCCCTGATGATTGACCTCCAGTACCGTAAGTCCTGCTGCTTTCACCGTTTCTACTACCTTCGTTTCTTTTTCATCAATAATACCGCTGGTAATATAGATTCCGCCCGGCTTTAAATGCCGCTTGATGACAGGTGTCAACGGTACCAGTACCTCCGCCAGAATATTGGCCGCCACAATATCATACTGCTCATAGCCGACCGTCTGCTGTACCTGCTCATCATCAATAATATTTCCGATCATAACCTCATAGCGTGTCTTTTCGATCTCATTTCGCTCCATGTTCTCATGTGTAGCCGTAATCGCACACGGATCCAGATCCGTACCGACACAATATCCTGCTCCGAACTTCAGTGCCAGCATACCCAGAATTCCGCTTCCGCATCCCACATCCAATATCTTTGCCCCTGGTTTCACATATCTGCGGATCGCCCGGATACAAAGCTGGGTGGTCTCATGCATTCCGGTACCAAAAGCCGTACCTGGATCGATATGAATCACCATCTTATCCGCATCCTCTTCCTTTACCTCTTCCCAGGATGGGATGATCAGGACATCATCGACATAAAACTGATGGAAGAACTGTTTCCAGTTGTTGACCCAGTCGACATCCTCTGTCTGGGATTCCTCAATCGTACCTTCTCCGATATCCATAAATTCTCCCAGCTCATTTAATTCCTCTCTGACCCTCGCCAGAAGCTCTTCCTTATCCGCATCTTCTTCCAGATAGAAGCTCACATAGGCAATGCCGTCATCCGGTTCTGTCTCCGGCAATATGTCGACAAACATCTGCTCCTTTTCCAGTGCGCTGAGCGGTACCTTATCTTCGATCTCAACTCCCTCGATACCGATTTCCATTAATACACTGCTGATGATATCCTCTGCTGCAGTGACTGTTTTTAATCTGAATTTATTCCATTTCATGCAGTTTTCCTCCTTACCGGCATTGCATTACTTGTTAGTATAACACAACTAGCCCAGAAATCCCAGATGTTCTAACAAAATCTTTGTACCAAGCAGAACCAGAATAATTCCCCCGGTAATTTCCGCCCGCTTACTGTAACGGGAACCAAACACATTGCCGATCTTCACTCCTGCCATGGATATGGCAAATGTAATGACTCCGATAAAACTGACGGCCGGTACAATCCGTACCTTCAGGAATGCAAAGGTAATCCCTACCGCAAGTGCATCAATACTGGTTGCGACAGCAAGCGGCAGCATGGTTCCTGCATCCAGCGGTTCTTCCGGACAGACGTCATCCGCAGCTGCACAATTTTCGCAGCCTTCCTCCTTGCATGCTTCACGAATCATATTGATTCCGATCGCCCCCAGCAGAATAAATGCAATCCAGTGGTCGATAGCCGTGATCACATCCTTGAACTGTACCCCCAGGATATAGCCTATCATCGGCATGCCCGCCTGAAATACACCGAACCACAGGCCGACAAGTCCTGCTTTCTTCCATGTACATTTTTTCATCCCCAGTCCCTTACAGACCGATACGGCAAAAGCATCCATCGACAGACCAACCGCAATTAAAAATAACTCCAGAATACTCATTTGTGTTCTCTCCCTTTCGTGATTTTATCAGATTTTCCGCAGAAGAACCGGCGCAATTTTTCTGCCATACTCAAAAAGGTCCCCTGGACCTTTTTATCGCATGCATGGCAATAAAAAAAACTTACCCGTATCCTTACAATACGGATAAGTCTCATTATTTAAAGTAATGCCAGATAATTTCTTATCATTCTGTTGACAATACTACGCGCTGCGCCAACTACTCCCTTATCAGCTTTTGTTATTATATCAGCCTGCAGCGATCCTGTCAAGAAAATTTCTCTATAAGGTCCCCCGGATGTTCCCGCTTAGCAGCCGCTTCTGTCGCCTACCATAATATCGATGATTTCTTCATTTGTCTCACGCATTCCTTCTTTACCCAGACGGCCGACATTCCGGATGGTTTCGTCGACACCTTTTGTCACAATACCATCGCCTGCAAAGAACTGCTGTCCGTTCCGGTACATCTCGAAGCCAAGAATACCTGCATCCACAGCTGATGCAATCTTCGCTGCGCAGGAAGCCTTTGCTCCATCACAGACGATACCGGATACAATCGCCAGCGCATTTACTACTGTATGCTTCACATCTTCAAAGCCGCCTCCGCACAGATAGGCGATTCCGGCACCTGCTGCAGCCCCTGCACAGACCGCTCCACAATATGCGGACAATCTTCCGATTCCGGTCTTCTGGTGAATTGCCACCAGATTAGACAACGTCAGCGCCCGGTATAACTGCTCTTCATCCACCTTCAGTTCCTTTGCATAGGTAATGACCGGCAGAGAACAGGTCATACCCTGGTTGCCGCTTCCGGAATTGATGATAACCGGCAGCTCACAGCCATTCATTCTGGCATCTGATCCGGCTGCTGCCATGGCCTTGGCCCGTGTCCGGATACTTTCTCCCTCCATCTTAAGCAGAACGCTTCCGATATTCGCGCCATAATCTCCGCGAAGCCCTTCCTCTGCAATGGCGCTGTTATATAAGATCTGACGTGCAAGCACTTCCTGCACATCCTCTATCGCTACTGTATTTGCAAACTCCCAGATACTTGCCATATCCAGAAGAGTACGATCGGTCAGACCTTCTTCTTCCTCTCCCTGTACCTCCTGCTCGAGCAGAACCTCTCCGTTCTTTTCCAGCAAAACAATATTCGTATGGTAGTTTGCGATACGTACCTTTGCGTATTCTTCTCCATGATATACCGTAACTATAATTTCAAAGGTCAGGCCATGATCCACATGTGCTACCTGAATATCCGCCGTATCCAGGAATTCCTTCATGGCATCGATCTCTTCCGGTGTTACAGAAGCAATCACCTCCAGCTCTTTCTCTGCCTTTCCTGCAATGATTCCGGCTGCTGCAGCGGCCGGGATCCCCTTCAAATGATTCGTATTCGGTACGATGACGGATTTCACATTTTTAATAATACTTCCGCTTGCCTCAATCAATACCTTTTCCGGTAGGGAGCCAAGCAATTCTCTTGCCTTTGCAGCTGCGTAAGCAAGCGCAATCGGTTCCGTACATCCCATAGCCGGAACCAGTTCCTCTTTCAGAATCTGTACATACGCCTGGTACTTTACATCTTCTTTTCTCATATGCTACCTCACTTTATTCTGCCAATTTCTCCTTTTCTGAAAACTTTTCTTTCAGCTTTCTATTACTATAGCTCACTTCATGTTTTTCTGCAATATACAGTTCATAAAATGCTTCTTTTCCTGTTTATTTTGTATCAAATGAAGAAAAAGCCGGCACGGATTTTCGTCCATACCGACTCTCTTTTCTCATTACTAACACTGCTTTGCAATCTTATATAATAATGCTTCCGTATCGTTCCATCCCAGGCAGGGATCCGTAATGGATTTTCCATAAATACGTTTGCTGTCGATGGACTGATTTCCTTCAACCAGATAGCTTTCGATCATCACACCCTTAATCAGCTTCTTCAGATCGGTGTTGTAATTCCTGCTGTGCAGAACCTCGCTGACAATACGGATCTGCTCCTTGAACTGCTTATTGGAATTCGAATGATTGGCATCAATCACAACAGCCGGATTCTTCAATTCCCATTTCTGATACATCTCCAAAAGTCTCGCCAGATCCTCGTAATGGTAGTTAGGAATACATTTTCCATATTTATCCACACCACCACGCAAAATTGCATGTGCATATGGATTTCCGTCCGTTGTTACATCCTGGCCGCGATAAATGAAATTATGCCCGCTCTGCGCCGCCACAATGGAATTGAGCATCACGGAAAGATCGCCGCTGGTCGGGTTCTTCATACCAATCGGGATGTCCATGCCGCTGGCTGTCAGACGGTGCTGCTGATTCTCTACGGAACGGGCACCGATCGCTTCATAAGAAAGAATATCATCCAGATAGCTTCTGTTTTCCGGATACAGCATCTCATCCGCCCCGGTCAGTCCACTGATCTCCATTGCCCGTATATGCATCCGGCGAATCGCCTGGATCCCTTCAAAAAGATCCGGCGCTTTATCAGGTTCCGGCTGGTGCAGCATCCCTTTATATCCCTGGCCTGTTGTCCGGGGCTTATTCGTATAGATCCGCGGAATAAGCATCAGACGGTCTGACAGTTTTTCATTTACCTTTGCCAGACGCTCTACATACTCACAGACTGCATCCTCGTTATCCGCAGAACACGGGCCGACAATCACCATGAATTTATCGGATTTCCCGCTGATAATATCTCTAATTTCCCTGTCCCGCTTTGCCTTTAATTCCATCAGATCTCTGGATAATGGATATTCCTTCTTCAGTTCAGCCGGCTGCGGCAGCACTTTATTCAGTCTCATTGCCATAATCTAACTTCCTCTTCTTCCTACAGTAAATGGCTTCTTAGTTCTTCCGGACTCTTTGCACTTAAATAGGCCGGAGCAATATCGAAAACGGTCTTGCAGCCGCAAGCCCCTTCCTGTGCAAGACGGTATGCCGCACGGGCATATGCTACCAAAACAGAAGCAGTGAATTCCGGATTGGAATCCAGCTTCAGGCTATATTCGATCAGATGCTGATTTTCTCCATGCAGTCCTGTCTTTCCGCTGCGGATCACAAAACCGCCGTGCGGAATACCGCTATGGTTCGCCTTCAGCTCTTCTTCACTGATAAAGTGTACAATCGTATCATACTCATCAAAATAGTTAGGCATGCTCTTAATTGCTTCCTCAATCTTTGCCTGATCCGCGCCTTCTTCTGCAACCACAAAGCATTCTCTCAGATGCTTCTCTCTGGTTGTCAGAGCCGGATTCTCTCCTGCACGGACTGCCCGAAGTGCTTCCTCCTTCGGAATGGTATACTGCTTGCCGTCTTTCACACCCTCAATCCGGCGGATCGCGTCAGAATGTCCCTGGCTGACTCCCTTTCCCCAGAAGGTATAGTCTACGCCATCCGTTAAAATCGCATTTGCATATAAGCGGTTCAGTGAGAACATGCCCGGATCCCAGCCAACAGAAATGATGCTGACCTTCTTTCCTCCCTTAGCAGCAGCATCTACTGCTGCGAAATGCTCCGGAATCTTTGCATGGGTATCGAAGCTGTTTACCGTATTGAACAGCTTTCCGAATACCGGCGTCTGCTCCGGAAGATCCGTTGCACTTCCGCCGCAGAGAATCATAACATCAATCTGCTCTGTCATGTTCTTTGCATCCTCTATGGAATACACCTTTACTCCCTCTGTCAGGGTCTGCACGCTTTCAGGTGCACGTCTGGTAAATACAGCCGCAAGCTCCATATCCGGATTCTGCATCACTGCGCATTCTACGCCTTTTCCAAGATTTCCATATCCTAAAATACCGATTCGTATACTCATATATAACCTCCTCTATCTCTTCTAACGTCATTTATTTTTACACGATTGCAGGCAAAATGCAAGTCTTTTTTGCTTTAAAGTGGCAAATTATATGCCTTCACAGTCAAATTCCGGGATAAAGCTTTCCTCCGCTGTCCCGCCTTCCTGTATAAATCCATTTTCCACACCAATGGAAATGGCATCCTCCACCACTTCATCATATTCTGCCTCCGTAAGCTTTCTCGTCAGCTCCGGATAGTCCTTTACCTGGGGAAGAGGGGTATACTGGTTCAGGATACTGATAAAGATCCGATCCCCATATGTCCGATACAGATAATGAATGATCTGCTTTGCCTCTTCTATATGCTCCGGCAGCACCAGATGGCGTACCACCATTCCCCTGATCAGATACCCTTCTTCATTAAAAACAAATTCTCCTGTCTGACGGAACATTTCCGCCAGTGCCTCCATCGCCGTCTCCCGGTAATCCGGCGCATTTGAATAACGCCTGCCTGTTTCTTCATACCAGTATTTAAAATCAGGCAGATATACATCCACATATCCTTCCAGCATCCGCAGGGTTTCCACCTTCTCATAGCCACTGGAATTATATACCACCGGAATTGACATTCCCTGTTCCCTGGCCATTTTAAGTGCTTTCACCACCTGCGGTACATAATGTCCTGCCGTGACCAGATTCAGATTCGCCGCACCCTTTTTCTCCAGCTCCAGAAAGATTTCCGAAAGCCGTTCCACAGAGATTCTCTTTCCGGCCTTCGCCGCTGCAATATTATGATTCTGGCAGAATACACATTGCATCGCACAGCCGGAGAAAAATACGGCACCGGATCCCTTTTCCCCGGAAATGCACGGCTCCTCCCACATATGAAGCGCTGCCCGGGCTGCCATAATCTCTGCCGTTTCTCTGCAATAACCGATCTGCCCCTGCTCCCGGTTCACACCGCAGTTACGTGGACAGAGATGACAGCTTGCAAGCGGTTTCCACAGGGCTTCCATTCAGCACAGCCTCCTTCAGACAATCACCCTCATATCTTAGTTTCAGGGAAAAAAACGGAGCCTCCTCCTTCAAGAGCCTGAGAAATATCTTGTCCCCTTCCCATAGGTTCAGGGACAGCAGCTCCTCCTTATTTACCCATTCCAGTTCCCCTTCCGTACAGGGAATCATTTCTCCGGTAAAACCATCTGCCGTATACAGGCACATATATTCACACAGTTCTTCCCCGGACTGGAAGGTCACAATCCCCCGGAACCGGAAGGAGGTCAGGGTCAGACCTGTTTCTTCCTTCACTTCCCGCAGCAGACAGTCCTCCGGACTCTCACCGAATTCGAAATGCCCGCCGACACCGATCCATTTATCCTTATTGATATCCTTTTTCTTTCGGATCCGATGCAGCATCAGATACCGGTCCTCCTGCTCAATATAGCACAATGTTGTCAGTTCACTCATCATATATTTCCTTTTCTATCTGCAGTATCCGCTGTTGCGGTCCACTACACTGCGGTATTCACCGTCTCCCTGCCATGCCTTCAGATTCTGCATGCAGATCTCGAAGATCTTCTGCAATGTCGTATCCAGATGGAAGCCGCCCGTAATATGCGGTGTCAGGATCACACCCGGCAATGAATACAGCGGATGCCCATAAGGAAGCGGTTCCGGTTCACACACATCCAGCCAGACTCCCTCAAACTTTCTCGCCTTTACCTGCCTGGTGAGGGCTTCCGTATCAATGACACTGCCGCGTCCTACATTGATCAGATAGGAGCCCGTTTTACAAAGAGACAACAGCCTGTCATCAAAGAGATGGTATGTCTCACTGGTTCCCGGAAGGCAAAGAGCCGTCACGTCCGCTCTGGCAAGCTCTGTTTCCAGATCTTCCATACTATGAAGCTCATCAAGCTCAGCCGGACATTTGCCTACGCGGCGGCGAATTCCGATGATCTCACAGCCAAACGGACGAATTCGTTCTGCAAATTCCGTTCCGATATTTCCCATTCCAACGATCAGGACACGCTTTCCACAGAGACCGGTTACCCGTCCTTCATCCCGCCAGATCCCCTGCTTCTGATTGTCCAGGTACGCCGGTATCTTCTTCATCATCACCAGCAGCATAGCTACCATATATTCCGCAATTCCAAGTCCATAGGCACCGGTCGCACTGGTAAGCACCGTATGCTCTCCCAGAACCCCCGGCTTTACATAAGCATCTGCACCGGAGCTGGTCAGCTGTACCCACTCCAGATTCGGATTCCCCTTTAGCAGTTCAATCGGAAGATTTCCAATCACCGCATCTGCCTGCCGCACCAGACGTGCTGTTATCTTCTCCTTTTCCAGAAACAGAAAGTCCAGATCTGAATTACTTTCCTTAAAACTGCTTCTTTTAATCTCATCAAATGGTCCGCAGACCAATACTTTTTTCATTTGCATGTTCTCCTTCCTTAAGCGTCGGCCATACCGAATGTATGACGCTATTGTATGCCTTTTTGACTTCTTTTTCAATTCTCTTTTTATAGTTTTCAGATACCGGAAATTGACTTTCCCTTCTGCTTCCCCTATACTGATAACAAATGAAATGTTTCACAAAGGATGGATATCATTATGAAAAAGAATGCTTCTATGCTTACCAGAACTCCCGTTGTCTGTGGGATTGCCCTGCTCTGCTGTCTGCTGTGGGGAAGTGCATTCCCCTGTGTCAAGATCGGCTACCGCCTCTTCTCCATCGCAGGGGATGACACCTTTTCCCAGCTGCTGTTTGCCGGATACCGCTTCACCCTGGCCGGCGTCCTTGTCATTCTGATCGGCAGTCTGGCAGAAAAACGACTTCTGCTGCCGAAGCGCTCTTCCTGGCCCATGGTCATCAAGCTAGGCTGTGTGCAGACCATACTTCAATATGTCTTTTTCTACATCGGGCTGGCACATACAACCGGGGTTAAATCTTCTATTATCGAAGCATCCAACGTGTTTCTCTCGATCTTTCTCTCTGCTGCATGCTTTCACGAAGTCCTTTCTGCGAAAAAGCTTCTGGGGTGCCTGATCGGATTTCTTGGCGTCATCCTGATCAATCTGACAGGAAGCGGACTGGATCTGAATCTTTCCCTGTCCGGAGAAGGTGCTATCTTCCTGTCGGCTGCTGCCTATGCCCTGTCCTCCACCATGGTAAAACGGTATTCGGAAAAGGAGGATACCTTCACATTGTGCGGATACCAGTTCTTCTTCGGCGGCATCGTCCTTTCCCTGATCGGACTGAGCGGCGGCGGAACTGTGGCGGGCTTTACCCCGGTCTCTGCTCTGCTTCTTCTCTATATGGGAATGATCTCGGCTGTTGCCTACTCCCTGTGGAGTCTTCTGTTGAAATACAACCCCATCGGCAAGGTAGCCGTCTTTGGCTTCAGCAACCCGATCTTCGGTGTCATCCTGTCCGCCCTTCTGCTGGGTGAAAAAAATCAGGCCTTTACAGGAAAAGGTCTGATCGCTCTGCTACTGGTCTGTATCGGTATCTTTCTGGTAAACAGAAACGGAAAAACAGGAGAGGACAACTAGTCCTCTCCTGCTCTTTTTCTCAAGTCTTCTCTGGTCAGTCCATTCGCCTTCGCTGTCTTCTGAAGGCTCTTTTCCGCCGCCAGTTGATAGATCTTCCGCGGCAAATTCGGCTCTGCAAACTGCACCGGTGCATTCTTCTCTTCTAAAATGCATTCCGCCAGACTTCCCAGTGTTTCCTCTATATTCAGCATACAGAAATTATGCTTCTGATCCAGCATGGTAAGCATTCCACCGCCTCCGACGCCAACGCCCATCCCCCAGTTCAGATAGCATCGTGCACACCAGTTTTCCATCATTTCCATCGCCGGCTGATTCTGCTCTGCTTCATAAAATCCATTCTGCACTACAGCATAGACTGTCACACTCGGCTGCTCCAGCGCCATATAGCTCTCCAGCTGCTGCAGACAGCGAAGCAGATGGGATGGAACCGCATCTACATACAGCGGAAATACAAATACCCATACGGAACAAGAAAACAGCTTTCTTGGATTCTCCACCCGCCCCGTATGCATTGGAATCTCCTCAATCCTGCAGTCCTCCTTAAGTTCCTCTTTCAATTCATCAATAATATGCTGCGAGTTGCTTCTCTCCGCTTTCGGGCTTCCATTGATCAATGCTACTTTTAACATGGCAAACCTCCCAGATCCTGCATTTCAAATACGACTTCCTCCACTGTACACCCCAGATTCTCAGCATTTGCCTCCACAATCCGTCTGGCGGTCTCCTTTTCCCATTCGGCAATATCCGAACCATAGAACAGCACCCGCATCCGGATGGTATTCGAATACCTAAGAGCATGATGCATCTCTCCATTGCGTATCTCGAACTCCGGCAGCACATAACCGATGCTGCGGTCCAGTACATTTTTCACAAACGGACTGAAACCGCCATACACACACCGGCTTACAATCATCAGTTCATCGCAGCGGGACAGTTCCTTCCCCATTTTATGATAGCCATCCTTCATCACACAGGTCCCCGGTGTCTGAAGCCAGCAGCCAAAACAGCCGGTACAGGGATGGATCCGCCCCTTTTCGTAAATAATTTTCGTTTCCTCATCCTGCGGCGGAATGAAAAGCTCCGCCTGCTCCCTCAATAAATCATGTATAATCAACCGCATATACAGTGACGCCCCCTTATTGTTGGTATAACTTGTTGCTCTTTGATTTTACCATGAGGGGATGGGCTTCGTCCAGTCTTATCAGGATCTTATGGCAGGATCTTTTCCGTTTTCTTTGCCGCATATCCATGACGGCAGCAGACGGCACGCCGGATGATCTCCGGCTTTACCGGCTCTCTTACCACAACGCCTTCCATTCCCGAATCAATTTCCTTCGTCTCCACCTGCATGATCCGGTCTACCTCGGCAAAACCTTCCACCACTTCTCCGACTGCGGTATATTTCCCATTTAACCGTTCTTCACAGTGTTCCCCGGCTACGATAAAGATACATCCGCAGGAAGATATATGTGCCCCATCTCCTGCCATACCGACCGTATATTTGTGAAATGGAAGGTCATTCGGATATCCATTGGCATCAAATTCCCCTTCCATAATATATTGAAACCGTTCATCCATCCGCTGCTCATCATACCATGGCTGCAGCACAAAATCCGGTGCGATCCGCTGGATAACCAGTCCGTCATAGCCGCCCAGCTCCGCGAGTTCCAGAATACTGTTTACCGCATTCGGCGCTTTGTCCGGCCGCAGCCGGAGCCGAATCCGGCCTCCGCTTTCCATTTCCAGTGTTACTTCCGGGAATTTGCCTGCGCCGCACTCTTCTTCTGGCTCTTCTGTTTCCCCTCCCGGGTGCATCACAGACAGCAGCATACCGCTATAACGCGGCAGAGAAACCTGCAGTTCCTTTTTCTCCTGTTTCCTTTGGATCCGACAGTTCTCTTCCCCCTGCTTTCGTGTACCTCCATAGTTCTCCCATTCCGTATGTAAAAGCAATTCACAGGTGCCGCATTCTCCAAGATCCAGTCGATAGTCCTCCTGAAGCCGGTCGGACAGATTCCAGACCGCAATCAGATCCCTGTCGGTTCCCTTTCTGCGGATGGCATAGATGCACCGTTCTTCCTGATGACAATCGGCCCATTCAAAATTTCCCTGCCGATAATCTCTGTGCAGTGCATCCTGTTCCTGATACAGCCGATTCAGCTCCACCATATAGCGATGGAAAGCATCGTGCACCGGATATTTCAGAATATCCCAGTCCTGCTCCCGGGATTCATCCCATTCCCTGAACTGCCCCAGCTCACTTCCCATAAACAGAAGCTTCTTGCCCGGATGCATCATCATATACAGGTACATGGCCTTCGCCTGCGGGAACTTGTCTTCATACGTTCCGTGCATTTTCTGCATAATGGTAGCTTTTCCATGCACATTCTCATCATGGGACAATTCCAGCAGGTAATTCTCGTTCCAAAAATAGACCATGGAAAAGGTCAGCTTATGGTAATCCCGGCTTCGATACTCCGGACCGGTCTGGAAATATTCCAGCGTATCATGCATCCAGCCCAGATCCCACTTGTAATCAAAACCCAGTCCGCCTTCCCAGACCGGCTTCGTCACATTCGGAAAAGAAGTCGAATCCTCTGCGATCAGCATAGCCGTCGGATGCAGGGATTTCAGTCCCTCATTCATCCGTTTCAGAAAATCTACCGTAACATGGTTAACTCCGCGTTTCTCCTCTCCCTGCCAGTACAGCAGGCGGCTGACCGCATCCATGCGGAGCCCGTCAAAATGATACTCTGTCAGCCAGTAATTCGCTGCAGACTGTAAAAAGCACTGCACCTCCCGTCTGGAATGGATAAAGTTGCAGCTGCCCCACTCGCTTTCTCCCACATCCTTATGCGGATATTCGTACAGAGGCGTTCCATCATATTCCTTCAAACCATACGCATCCACTGCAAAATGAACCGGTACAAAGTCCATAATCGCTCCGATACCGGCTTGGTGCAGCCTGTCGATCAGCTCCATCAGCTGAGCTGCCGTACCGTACCGGGCGGTCGGCGCAAAAAATCCCGTATTCTGATACCCCCAGGAGCCGTCAAACGGATGCTCCGCAATCCCCATCAGCTCTACGTGCGTATAGCCCATATCCTTGACGTAATCCGTCAATGCATGGGCGAACTCGCGGTAATTGTAGAATCCCGGATCCTCCTCGCCATGCGGATGTTTTTTCCAGCTTCCCGGATGCACCTCATAGATCGAAACCGGACTCTTATTCTGGTCAAATTTTTTCCGATTCTCCATCCAGACGGAATCCGACCACCTGATTTTGGAAATGTCCGCCACACGCGACGCGGTTCCCGGACGGAATTCCGCATGGTTCGCAAACGGATCCGCCTTATAAATTTTCCTGCCGTCCGGCGTGACAATCAGATATTTGTAAAGCTCCCCGACACCGACCTTCGGCACAAACAGCGTATAAATGCCAAGCGGTTCCTGGCGCTTCATCGGATGACTCTGTTCATTCGATCCGTTGAACGATCCGATCAAGAATACCTCCGCCGCATGGGGCGCCCACACCGCAAAATGCGTTCCCTTCTTCCCCTGCTGCTCGGTCGGATGCGCACCGAGCTTTTTGTAAATATCATAATGTGTGCCCTGTCCGAACAGATATTGGTCAAGCTCGGTGATAAATTCCTCCTGTTTTTTTCTGCCTCTGCCCCTTCCGGACGGAGATTTCTTCGTCTGCACTGCCATACTGTATCTCTCCTTTTACATGAAACATCTCTTTTTTAAGCATCGCTGCACCACAGGATGCGATTGATCATAATTCATTACTATTCGCAATCTGCAAATTTTGATCTGAGAACAATAACACGATACACGAATGCCCTCTCTACTGCTTCACATAGAGCAGCACGCTCCCTCCCGCCGGAAGCGTCATCGCCACACGGCCGGACTGCTCCTGAATCATTTCTCCTGTCATCAGATCCGTGATCCCGGAAGCCGCCATCGGAAGCTGCACATTCATCTGCGCTTCCTTATCGTCATTGTTCACCATCACGACAACGCACTCTCCGTCGCCAATCCTCGCAAATGCATACTGGCGGTTTGTCAGAAGCAGCTCACGATATCTGCCGCTCCCAATCACAGGATGCTCGCTGCGGCATTTCCCAAGGAATATAAGAAATTCTTCAAGCCCTTCGACGGATGGCTTCTGCTCCATCTCATCCGGATCAAGAGCCGGGCGAAGCGCCGGATCTCCGCCGTTCGCTTTCCTGCCCGGGATCCCCCACTCAGATCCGTAATAAATGGACGGGAGGCCGGGAAGCGTATACAAAAGCGTATACACCGGCTTCAGATGGCGCGGATCATTCAGCTTCGAGACAATACGGTCGACATCATGATTGTCTACGAATGAGTAGAGCGTCCTGCCTCTGTAGATTCCGCCGTTCTCATCGAACTGCCTGCGGATTGTATGTGCAATCTCGAAATAATTGTGATCATTGTGTCCCGAATAAAGTCCCTTGTGAAGCTCATAATTCGTTACCGAATGCAGCATATCCTGATTCGCCCAACGCGCATAATCACCATGAATCACCTCGCCCATCAGCCAGAAATCCGGCTTCAGGTTCGTCGTCATCCAGCGCATCTCCTTCATGAAATCGAAGTCGAGGCAGTCCGCACAGTCAAGCCGGATGCCGTCGATATCGAACTCCTGAATCCAGAAGCGGATCACGTCAAACAGATAATCCTTCACCTCGCGGTTCTGCAGATTCAGATTGACCAGCTCGAAGCAATTCCTCCACGCCTCATAGCCAAATCCGTCGTTGTATGGATTATTCCAGCCAAAATTGATTCCCTTGTACCAGCCGCAGTAACGCGAGCCCTCTCTGTTCTGCTGAATATCCCGGAATGCAAAGAACTCCCGCCCCGTGTGATTGAATACGCCGTCCACCACGATCCGGATACCTGCCTCATGAGCGAGACGTACAAACTCTCTGAAATCATTGTTATTCCCAAGCCGACGGTCCACCATCCTGCAATCCCGCGTGTCATAGCCGTGGGTTGTCGATTCGAACAGCGGGCCAATATAAATCGCACCGCATCCGAGCTGTTGAATGTGTGGAATCCAGCGTTTCAATTCATCAAATCTGTGTACAACCTCCGCCTCTCTGTTCTCAAAAGGCGCTCCGCTCATCCCAAGCGGATACATATGATAAAATACTGCATTTTCATACCAGTAACTCATGTCAAATTCCTCACTTCTATATTAATTCATGCGGTAAACAAATCAAACCGTTCTGCTTTGTGCCCCGCAGGTATGCATATCCCAAAGATCAAATACCTGTATCTGCAGCAGACCATCTGATTTTGCAAACAGCAGACACATCATTCGCACCTGTCACGAGAAAATCCCGTACATAAACTGCTTCATCAGCGCTGCGATCTGCGCCCGGTCCGTGCGCTGTCCCGGATTGACCTCGCACTGCAGCAGCAGATAATGATTGATCGTGCCGATAAACCCGATCGCAAACTGACGCTGGCGGCCGTTCATATTGCCAAGCTGATATGACGCCGATTCAAAGACCTGCACAACCAGCTCGTAAAACTCTGTGACATACGGCTTAACCGCCTGATATGCCTCATTCTCGCGTGCTGAATAGAACAATGCCATCATCAACATATAGAATTCCCGGTCCTGCTCAAAAAAATCAAAATAAGCTGTCGCAAGCCCATAAAGGACATCCTCTATCCTCTCATCCGAGCGCACGAACCGCTTCATAAACTCGCGGAACTCCGAGAACTTCGTATCGAGCAGCGTCTTCAAGAGACCGATCTTGCTCCCAAAATAATAGTACAGCGTCGGCTTCGTCAGCCCGGCCCGGTCCACAATCTCCTGAACCCCGACAGCATCGTAACCCTTCGCATAAAATAATTCTTTTGCGCACTGCATCAATAGCTGCTTATTATCCATGACCTTGGGCTCCCTTCCTGTCTCTGTCTGCTTCCGCCGTCTCCATCGGCTTCTATCTGGTTCCATCCGTTTCTTCCTGTCTACCGTTATTATACCGTTCGGTATATAGGTTGTCAACCTTGAATTTTGCTGTTTTGCAGAACTTCTTTTCCTGCAAAGATCCCCCCATTTTCCCCTACTCGCCGCGCCGGGCGTCCGTCAGCTATGCTGACAATCTTCCTTGGGACGCCCGTGTGTAAATAAGGAATGTGCTATGCACATTCCCGCGCCGAGCGCGGTCGCTTGCGACATATTACATCTTCGCGCGAGTGCGCATCCACGCGGAGCGTTTTTGTGTCATAGG
>DNJM01000166.1:0-190 GCA_003489085.1 Lachnospiraceae bacterium | reverse complement strand
ACGAAGTTTCCTATGACATAAAAAAATCCCCCGCAGTCCGTCAAAGACTGCGAGGGACGGGTAATTTACATTACTCGCGGTTCCACCCTGCCTGTTCTGCAGACCGCGTCACGGTCTGTCGCGCAAAACCACTCATTCAACGATAACGGAGTCACCTGGCCGGATTGGGGCCGCTCAGAGGTAGTTTTCA
>DNJM01000073.1:5293-5463 GCA_003489085.1 Lachnospiraceae bacterium | reverse complement strand
TGATCGGACCAAATGGTTCAGGTAAATCTACAATCTTAAAAAGTATTACCCGCCAGCTGAAGACGATCGGCGGCGATGTGTATGTGGAAGAAAGGAATCTAAGGGAGCTGTCTTATAAAAAGCTTTCTACACAGATGGCGGTCGTATTGACAGAACGGATGCATCCGGAG
>DNJM01000073.1:4687-4950 GCA_003489085.1 Lachnospiraceae bacterium | reverse complement strand
TGATGACCTGTCATGATATTGTGGCAACGGGCCGTTATCCTTATACGGGCCGGCTTGATATCCTGTCCCGGGAAGATGAGGAAAAGGTGGATGCTGCTATGGAGGCGGTGCATGCACGTGAACTGGGCGGCCGGGATTTCAATGCCATCAGTGACGGGCAGCGGCAGCGGATCCTGTTGGCCAGGGCGATATGTCAGGAGCCGGATATCATCATATTGGATGAACCAACCTCCTTTCTCGATATCCGGCATAAGCTGGAGCTG
>DNJM01000073.1:0-4403 GCA_003489085.1 Lachnospiraceae bacterium | reverse complement strand
GATATCCGGCATAAGCTGGAGCTGCTTTCGATTTTACGGACAATGGCAAAGGAAAAGAAGATCACGGTCATTATGTCATTGCATGAAATTGATCTGGCACAGAAAATTTCTGATAAGATCATGTGTGTAAAGGGGGAAACCATCTTTCACTATGGAGTACCGGAAGAGGTTTTTGGCGAACAGATTATCCGGGATCTGTATGAGATCGACAACGGATACTTTGATCCTTGCTTCGGCAGCATCGAGCTGCCGCGGGTGGAAGGAACACCCGACGTCTTCGTACTGTCCGCCTGTGGGATGGGAATCCCTGTATTTCGGCGGCTGCAGAAGGAAGGCATTCCCTTCGCTGCGGGAATTCTTTACCGGAATGATATGGATTATCAGTTGGCGCGGCTGCTGGCTGTAGAAGTCGTCGAAGAGGAGCCATTCTGTGAGATCAGCAATGCTGCTTATGAGCGGGCGGCTGTATGGCTTAGGCGGTGCAGCCGGGTGATCTGTACGGAGATTCCGATACGATCCTGCAACAAACGTATGGAAGATCTGATGGAAGAGGCAAAAAGGCTTGGAAAGCTGGAAAGATGGAGCGCACAGTAAGCTCTTTCCGGAAAGAATAATGCTATTTACGCAGGGCCGAAAATCTGTTATGCTAGATGGGAAAGCGGACTGGCAGGATGGCGTTCCTGTCGGGAACAAGTGAAAGAACAGGAGATGAAAGTCGCGTGAATATTACTGTGCGTCCAATGAAAAAAGAAGAAGCAGAAATCGTCAGACAGATCGGCAAGCGTGCCTTTAGTGGAATTGAGAGAATGCTTCTCGGCAAACCGAAGCAGGCCTGTGTGGCGGAAAAAGACGGTACCATTGTCGGTGCCGTTTACTATAAGATTACAATGCTGGGAAGGAAAAAAACAGCCTATCTGGAATATGGATTTGTTGATCCGGAGCATCAGGGACAGGGGATCGGCAGCCGGCTCTATAAGGGAACCATAGATTATATGTGGAGCCTGGGATGCGAAGCCCTGACCGCACAGGTCAAGGGGGATAATGCGCGGTCCTTTGAACCGCTTATGAAAAATGGCTTCGCAAGAGCCGGGATATTCGAACTGATCCACAGACTCGGTCTGATCGGGATGCTGACCCAGTTTTTCCTGAATATTTTCTGGCTCTGCATTGGGATGGATTTTTATCTGGCTGTGAAAAAGACGGAGGTGCGCGGAAAGAAGAACAGTCTGACACAGCTGTTCTGGTATCTGCTGGTCAATCTGATATTGGGATCCTTTGCGCTTTTTAGAATGGGAGATATGGTTTCCTTTTTGACGGCCTATCTGCTGCTTCTGCTCGGTCAGGCCGCAGTTGGCGGGATGATGACGATCCTATGTAAGGGAAAGTGGAAGTTTAGAATGAATAACGGCGGGGCCGGGATTGCGGCGATTGTCAATGTACTCAGCGGGATTTTCCCGATGTGCGGCGGCTGGTATCCACCTTCCTATGAAAAGGGCAGTGGTGTAAAGAAAGAGCTTGGCATGGTGGAAATGTCAGAGTGGATTTTTCTTCTGTTGGTAACAGCGGCTTCGGTTCGTCTGGGAGCAGTCGGAATGATTTTCTATGATGCGGCATGGATCGGCGGCATCCTGCTGTTATACCGGATTCTTGCGGTGTATCCATTTGAAGGATTCGGAGGCAGGCGTGTATATGAATGGAATAGGGCTGTTTATGGAATTCTGACGGCATTGTCTCTGCTGGTCATGTTCGTATAAAGGGTTCGTTACATAATAGACGAACGTATGAACGAATTCGTGTTGACATGGAGTATACTCCAGGTGATATGATAAAAGATAAAGGACAAGACGAATGATACATCAAGAAGAGGAGGTACAACATGAAGAACTTTGGATTTGGCTGTATGAGGCTTCCGATGATCCAGGGAGCAGATGGGCAGGAAGAAGTAAACAATAAAGAATTCTGTGCTATGATTGACCGTTTTATTGAGGAAGGATTCACTTATTTTGATACGGCTCACGGTTATCTCGGAGGAAAAAGTGAGACAGCAATCAGGGAGTGTCTGGCAAAGAGATATCCGCGGGAATCCTACATATTGACAGATAAGCTGACCGGAAACTTTTTTGAAAAAGAGGAGGATATCCGCAAGGTATTTGAAGAACAGCTGGAAAAAACAGGTGTAGAATATTTTGATTATTATCTGATGCATGCACTTAACGCACAATTCTATAAGAAATTTGAAGAATGCAATGCGTTTGAGGTTGTAAAGCAACTTAAGGAAGAAGGAAAGATACGTCATATTGGTATGTCCTTCCATGATATGCCGGAGGTGCTGGATCAGATTCTTGCAGAACATCCGGAGATAGAAGTAGTACAGATACAGCTCAACTATGTGGATTATGATAATCCGGCTATCGAGAGCTACGGAGTATATCAGGTCTGTGAGAAGTATGATAAGCCGGTAATCGTAATGGAGCCGGTAAAGGGCGGAAGTCTGGTAAATCTGCCGAAGAAGGCAGGAGAGCTTCTGGATGCGCTGAAGGGCGGCAGCTATGCGAGCTATGCGATCCGGTACAGTGCATCCTTTAAGAAGGTATTTATGGTATTAAGCGGAATGAGCAGCCTGGAGCAGATGGAAGATAACATAAGCTATATGAAAGAGTTCAAGCCGTTTACAGAAGAAGAGCATCAGGCAGTTGAGAAGATCCGTGAAGTGCTGAAGCAGGAAGAAAATATTCCATGTACAGCCTGCCGTTATTGTGTAGACGGATGTCCAAAGCAGATTCCGATTCCGGATCTGTTCGGGCTGTATAATGCAAGAAAGAATTATCTGGATAACGGTACGTTCGGATATGCACGTTATACGAAAGACAAAGGAAAGGCATCCGATTGTATTCGCTGTGGAAAATGTGAACAGATTTGTCCGCAGCATTTGAAGATCCGGGATTATCTAAAGGAAACTGCCGCTATTTTTGAGACAGCAGAATAAAGGAGAGGACAGTTATGACGATTTCAGAAGTCAGTCAGAAATATGGACTTTCGCAGGACACCTTGCGTTATTATGAACGAATCGGTCTGATCCCGAAGGTGGAGAGAACCAAGAGCGGCATTCGGAATTATACGGAAGAGTCCTGTGGCTGGATCAGCCTGGTAAAATGCATGCGTTCTGCCGGGATTCCGATTGATACCCTGATTGAATACTGTGCACTGATGCAGCAGGGCGATGATACGCTTCCTGCCAGAAAAGAGCTTCTGGTAGGAGAGCGGGAGAAGCTGATTATGAAGATTGAGGAAATGCAGAAGACGCTGGAACGGCTGAATAAAAAGATCGACTGGCTGGATATGACGAATCAGCAGATCTGCTGGGAGAAAGAAAAAGAATCCGCATGAAGCAGTCAAATATAAGTATATATCAAAGATAAAAAAGAAAGGGCCTTATCGGCAGGAAATATGATTTCCGACCGACATGGCCCTTTCTTTTTAGATAACAAATGTAAGGAAGCGGTTTACTTCATACCAGTCATCGGTATCAAAGCCGATACAGTTCGGTTTCAGAAGCCGCGCACCTGGATAGAAGCTCTTGGTATAGGCTTTGGCGTGATCCTTATAAGTAAGCTCTATGTGGAAGGATTCCGGCAGTGTGATTTTTGCCCGGTTAAGATCCTGCTGAAGCGCCTCCGCAGCAGCGGATCGAATCTTTTTGCAGGCCAGAGAAGGACTGATACCTTTGCTGCGTCCGCCGGTTCCTTCCTTCACTGCTACGGTAACAAGTCCCGGGTAATTCTTTTTACCGGTATCACAGAGTTCTTTGTCGCCGGTCAGAAGAACACTGGGAACACCATAATATGCAGCTGTATAACTGTAGATCAGGAATTCGGAAGCAATCTCACCGTTGACTGTGATGGATTGTACTGTGGATCCGGAAATTGTATGGCTCAGGACATTTCCGTCCAGCCCGGCAGCATTATGATAGCCGACAAAGAAAATAGCATCAAAGGTATTGTCGATTCCCTCTACCATACCGAGCGGATCACGTCCCCAGCCCCGGATCAGTTCGGTATATTCCGGCAGCTGTTCCGGATAGATATTGATACCGGGACCGTGGGCATCCCGGATCACCACCAGATCGGCTCCGGCAGCATGAGCACCCTCTGCAGCGGCAATCACCTCATTCGTCATCTGTTGGCGGCTTCGTTCATAGTCATGGCGTCCGGGCATGGTCTCATCCCAGTTCATAGTAAATGTAGTTCCCTCAATATCAGCGCTGATAAATACTTTTTTCATAGTAGAAGCTCCTTTCATATCTCTCTTCCTCTATTAAACTACGAAGCATCTCTCCGGTCAATGGGATTCTGAAAAATCTAAATGGCAGAAAAACATGAGTGTGCGCAGGAAGGATAAAAGAG
>DNJM01000022.1:28922-29171 GCA_003489085.1 Lachnospiraceae bacterium | reverse complement strand
AGGCGGAATTTCTCCCAGCAGATCGCAATCCTGCATGGAAGAAACAGAACCATTCTTCTGGTTGTCGATGATATGGAAAAATAATCTTCCTTCCCGGATTCTCCCCTGTCCTCTTAACATCCTGGTTACCACACTACTCTTTTGGAACGGCTCTTCCAGAAACGCATCCACTTCTGTAAATGCCGTCTCACTTCTGCCGCATAGCTTTTTCAGATAGGGCAATCCAACCCGCAGAAGCCCTACTGCGGC
>DNJM01000022.1:19434-28602 GCA_003489085.1 Lachnospiraceae bacterium | reverse complement strand
GCCCTACTGCGGCGGCTCCGGGATTTCCGGATAATCCCAGAATGACTTTCTTCTCCCTGACTGCAGCCAGCATGGCTCCCCCCGGCTTAAATGGCAGCCTGTGAAACAGAATATCTGCTCCGATCTGTTCTACGACACTGGGAATATAGTCATAATCCCCGGCTGACACTCCTCCGGTTGTAATCACCAGATCAGAGGTTTCCAGGGCCTCTTCGATCCGCTCTGCCAGAATGACTTTCTCATCCGGTACAATTCCGCATACCTTCGGCAGCATACCATATTTTAGAAGATACCCCTGAAGAAGATAGGGATTCGTATTATAAATCTTTCCCGGCGCCAGCGTCTCTCCTGGCATCAGGAGCTCACTTCCGGTACTTAGAAGCGCGGCCTCCGGCCGTTTATAGACCCGGACATGCTGCATTCCCTGCCCTGCAAACAGTGCCACATCAGCTGCACCGATCACCTTTCCTGCCTCGGCCAGACATTCCCCCAGCTGCACATCCTCCCCGGCCGGTACAATGTTATCTGCTCCGGCAGGTGCAAAAAATGTCACCTCCGTATCCGTAAACCGTGTCAGCTCATGCATAACCACCGCATCCGCTCCGGCAGGAACGGCAGCTCCGGTCATAATTCTTGCTGCTTTCCCTTCTGTTACCGGATAATGACCAATTCTTCCGGCAGGAATCGTCTCCATTACCCCCAAAGTAACCGGCGATGCTTCCGATGCCCATGCGATATCCGACCTTCTGACGGCATACCCGTCATAAGCACTCCTTCGAAAAGAAGGAACCGCAGTCTCTGCCGCGATTCGTTCTGCCAGTACCCTGCCGTAGGACTCTGTAATCGGAATCTGATCTGTCTTTGTACAGATATCCTGCTCCACCAGAAGCTGACACGCTTCTTCAATCCTGTTGCCCTTTTCCCTTTTCAATCTTCCTTCTCCCTTCCCTGTATCTGCCCCGCCGCTTCATACCGCTCCTTCAGGGCACCGGATCTATATGCCTTCAGAATAAATGCCGCGATTGCTTCCTGATCATCCGGGGCGAATACCGGCAGCCCGGGGATCTCCCTGCCGACATCTCTCCTGTCACTGACATAGGCAATTCTTCCGCGCAGCTCTGCCATCGGCTGTGCTCCCTGTTCCTTCCGCACAATTTCCAGCTTGGGATACGTACTCTTCTTAAATCCTTCCAGCAGAATCAGATCCGCTCCTTCTGCAAGCCGTTCTGCCTCCGCCTCCGGATCGTTACAGCGCCTGGTCAAAGAGCACTTCTCTGCATCGAATATAACCGCCGCATCTGCCCCGGCCTGAAAAAACCGATAGCTGTCTGTTCCCGGCACATCCGGCACATAACTGTGCCCGTCATGCTTCACCACCGCAACAGTAAGCCCATTTCTTTTCAGAAGCGGAAGCAGACCTTCTACCAACGTTGTCTTTCCGGCATTCTTCCAGCCACAGACTGCAAGGCAGTTTCCTGTGCGCAGACGCTTCATCTCCTGCGGTGTGTTTACATTCATCAGACGCCAGGCTTCTGTTCCCACATCATAGGTTCTGATCTGCAGCCTCTTAAGCAGTTCCATCATCCGGTACTGCCCCTGCTGCAGCAGCTTTTCCAGAATTGGCAGACAGCTCTTCCGATAAATGCCGCACAGCGGATGCTTCCGGCCTTCTCCGGTCACGACAATCACTGCATCCACATCCTTATCCATTCTATCGCAAAGTGCGTCAGCAATCCCTTTGGAGACAAGCGGCGTGTCACAGGATACGGTGAACAATGCTTCGGAACGACAATACTTCAGGGCCGCGTACAGCCCTCCCATCGGACCGCAGTCCGGAAAGACATCTCCTATCATGGGATAAGGAATCTCCGGATGTCTTCCAACGTCATCTACCGAAATCAGGATCTCCGGAAAACCGCTTAATTCATACACCAGCTTATCCAGAAACCGGACACCATGTAATGTCAATTCTGCCTTATTTTGTCCCATCCGGCGGCTTTTTCCTCCCGCCAGAATCACAGCTCCATAGTGCATATGAAAACTCCTTCTGAAAAATTTTCAGGAGATTCCATTAAGAATTTCCCGTAAAACTCAAAAAGAATGCAAATCCTTCTGAAAAAAGTCATTGCATTCTTTATAGGCATACCTATTAGACGTCTCTGAGCCTTTCGCTCTTCGACATCTCATTTGCCCGTTTCAAACTGCATTTCTTTTTTCACAATGGAAGGCCTCACCGTTTCCAGTCAAACCCCGGAGGGACAATGCCCTCGGCGCAGCACCATAGATACATCCGTAGGTACTTTTGCTCAAGAAATTTTGCTCTGTCATTCTGTTTTGATTGTTTAAAACTATATCTATTTTACTATGTTTTCCCTACAGTCTGCAACCGCTTTTTTAGTTTCTGACACACCCGGAAAGCTTATCTACAACCCCTGTATTATTTTGTTCTATCACTTCTACCTTCATTTTCTTCTGCCTCCTATTCGTATAAACTTTCAATCAAATGATCCACCATAAAATCAAAGGTTTCCATATGATCGTACGGAAGAATATCCTTATTTTTGATATTCATAATCAACGAGTAAATAATTGACATAGCCAGATCCGCATCCACTGCAAATTTCAAATACGGTTGGTTAAAAAAAGCTGAGTTGTTAAACCCTGCCATCTTTGCTGATCACTAAAAACTTCTCCCGGTAAAAACAGCTACCGAACGCGGACGCATAATAAATTCTCCATCAATTCTTGCTTCCTCACCCTCCGGATAGCAGTATCTTCCCTGACCATCCCCATATGTATTAACACTCAGATACCATGCGCCCATCCGCTTCAGATCCGGCAGTGTAATTCTTACATCCTCCCAATAGGTGTTGACCGCTACATACACTATATCGTCCTTTCCCTTATCACGGTCATATCCGGCAAAGCTGACGGCAAATGTCCTTGCATCGCCCGGTATCGTCGTTTCCTCTGCCCGAACATTATGCGTGTGAATCGGGTCCATACCGCAGACCGCATTCGGAAGCTTCTTACGGATAATCGGATGTTCCTTCCGATATGCGATCATAAACCGGAAAAATTTAAATAACTCTCGATTTTTTTCCAGATATTCCCAGTTCAGCCAGGATATCTCGTTGTCCTGACAGTATCCATTATTGTTGCCGTACTGCGTATTTCCAAATTCATCTCCCGCCAGAAACATCGGTGTACCCCTGCTGCACATTAATACCGCACAGGCATTCCGGATCATTCGAAAGCGCAGGGAAAGCACCTCGGGATCGTCCGTCTCGCCCTCCGCTCCACAGTTCCAGCTGCGGTTGTCATTTGCTCCATCCGTATTATTCCATCCATTGCTTTCATTATGTTTATCATTATAGGAATATAAATCATACAGTGTAAAGCCATCATGACAGGTCAGGAAGTTTACACAGGAATTGTACCCTGCATAGTTGCCCTCATAATCTTCATACATACCTCCATACAGATCACCGGAACCGGAAATACTCCAGGCCGCATCCCAGGATTCCCAGCATTCTCCTTTCAGGAAAGAACGCAGTGCATCCCGGTATCGTCCATTCCACTCCGCCCAGCGGCCATTTGCCGGAAATTTCCCCACCTGATACATACCACCTGCATCCCATGCTTCTGCAATCAGCTTCACATTCCCAAGGATCGGATCATAGGCAAGACTCTGCAAAAGAGGCGGATTATTCATTGGAGAGCCGTCCTCATTCCGCCCCAGAATACTGGCCAGATCAAATCGAAAACCATCTACTCGGTAGCTTACCGTCCAATAGCGCAGACATTCCAGAATCATCTGCCTCACAATCGGATGATTACAATTCAACGTATTTCCGCAGCCGCTGAAATTATAGTAATTCCCGTCAGGCGTCAGCATATAATATACTTTATTATCAATTCCTTTAAAACAGAATGTGGGTCCCTTTTCATTCCCCTCTGCTGTGTGATTGAACACCACATCCAGAATCACTTCAATGCCATTGTCATGGAGATCCTTGATCAACTCCTTCAATTCCGTTCCTTCCCGGTTGAATTCATCTGCTGCTGCATAACTGGTATTCGGAGCAAAAAAACCAACCGTATTATATCCCCAGTAGTCCGTCAGCCTTTTTCCGTTTACCACTCTGGAATTCATCATCTCATCGAATTCAAAAATCGGCATCAGCTCCACTGCATTGATTCCAAGCTCCTTCAGATATGGGATCTTTTCCCGCAGCCCGGCAAAGGTTCCTCTGTGCTTTACACCAGACGAAGGATGTCTGGTAAATCCTCTCACATGCAGCTCATAAATAATCAATTCATTCATTTCCCGGGAAGACTGCGGCATATCACCCCAGTCAAAAATATCCTTGACTACTCTTGCATGATAGCTGCCCCTTTTCCGCTCTCCCCAGATCCGCTGCCCGGCCACTGCCTTGGCATAGGGATCCAGAATCACAGCTCTCCTGTCGAACAGCAGCCCTTTTTCCGGATCATATGGTCCGTCAATTCGGTATGCATATTCGAATTCCTTGATATTCAAATTGAATACGATCATCGAATACATATCCCCGATCTTATAAGCGTCCGGAAATGGAAGTATGGCATATGGTTCTTCTTCATCTCTGTGAAACAGCAGCAGCTCACAATATGTTCCATAATGCGTGTGTATTGTAAAATTCACACCACATGACAGCGCCATCGCACCATTGACATCGAACAGACCCGGCCGCACCGGGAAACCTGCGATCATTCCCATGGGTGTGAAAAACCGCTGATCCTCTATGGTAAGTTGATTATGATATGATTTCAAATGCCTTTCCTCCATTCCTCTGTACGTTCTTTCGTACATCGTACCACAAACGAACGGAAAGTCAAGAAAATACCTTCGGGACTTTTGTACGATATACCGGCCATTCTCTATGGGAACTACTTAATAAAATATTTAAAATTCTCCTATTTGTAAACTAAGAACAGCCACAGCAGAACAAACTACTGTGGCCGTGAACTGTCTTACAACGCCGTCCATTATTCGTCTTTCTATATTTCCTGCTTTTTAGATTCTTGCAACACCGCTGCGAATCGCTGCTTTTCTGACCGCTTCTGCAACAGCATCTTTTACTCTCGGATCAAAAGCTGCCGGAAGAATGTAATCTGCATTCAATTCTTCCTCACTTACCAGATCTGCTATCGCATAAGCAGCTGCAATCTTCATTTCATCATTGATATCGGATGCACGTACATCCAATGCACCTCTGAAGATTCCCGGGAAACAAAGTACGTTGTTTACCTGATTCGGATAATCGGAACGTCCTGTGGATACTACAGCAGCGCCTGCTGCTTTTGCTTCCTCCGGGAAGATTTCCGGTGTCGGATTCGCACAGGCGAAAATGATCGGATCCTTTGCCATGGAACGAACCATTTCTGCGGTCAGCGTGCCCGGTGCGGAAACTCCGATAAATACATCTGCCCCTTTGATCACCTCAGCCAGTGTTCCTCTCTCTTTTGCGGCATTCGTCATGGAAGCCATTTCCTTCTTAATCGGATTCAGATCCTCGCGGCCTTCATAAATAGCCCCTTTTCTGTCCGTCATAATGACATTTTTAAGTCCCATGGAGATCAGCAGCCGTATGATGGCAATCCCTGCTGCTCCTGCACCTGAAGTAACGATTTTCACATCCTCCAGCTTTTTGCCGACTACCTTCAATGCATTCAGCACACCAGCCAATGTGATTACGGCTGTTCCGTGCTGGTCATCATGGAAAATCGGAATATCACAGCATTCTTTCAGCTTTTTCTCAATTTCAAAGCATCTCGGAGCAGAAATATCTTCCAGATTCACTCCGCCAAAGCTTCCGGCCAGCAGACGCACTGTCTCTACGATTTCATCCACATTTTTACTGCGGACACACAGCGGAATCGCATCTACATCTCCAAATGCTTTAAACAGAACACATTTTCCTTCCATAACCGGCATACCAGCTTCCGGTCCGATGTCGCCAAGTCCCAGAACTGCCGTTCCGTCCGTTACAACAGCTACCGTATTCCACCGTCTTGTCAGGTCATAGCTCTTTGTTACATCTTTCTGGATTTCCAGACATGGTGCTGCTACGCCAGGCGTATAAGCAAGACTTAATGCTTCCTTGGAATCCACCGCAGCGCGGGCCGTCATCTCGATCTTTCCCTTTAAATCATAATGCATTTTCAGGGATTCTTTTCCGTAATCCATAATATTTTCTCCTTTTCATTTCATAGTATCATTTCTGCAAGATTCTATAATTCTGCACAAATCTCTCTCTTTAAGTTTATAACGAAGCAAAGGTTATGTCAAATATTTACTTTTAAGAACAGCAATAATAGAGCTCCGTCAGAATCTCTTTCATAACCTTAACAGAGGTTGAGAGGTACTTGCTTTTGTGGATGGCCATATGGATCGTTCTGAAGGCCGATACTCCTTCTAAAGGAAGAATAACAATTTCTCCCTCTTTCCATTCCTTTTCCACAACCCTTCTGGAAAAAACAGCGATACCACGTCCCCGGATGACTGCATTTTTTATTGCCTCCGTATTCGTACTGGAAAAAACTCTTTTCAAATGTATCCCCTGATCTTCAAACAGCTTTTCTATCTGATTTCTTTCTGTACTGCCGCTTTCCCTGCTGATATAATGCTGTCCCTCCAGCATATCCAATGTGATTTTCTTTTGCCGGGCAAGGCTGTGATTCTTTCCGCATACAATTACCAGTTCATCTTCACACACGGGTGTGACATGCAGATCCGTGCTTTTCAGAATTCCTTCGACGATTCCCATATCCACTTCATTATTTAAAATCGCCTGCTCAATATCAGAAGAATTGGCAACCATAACACTGATTTCACACTCCGGCATTCTTTTTCCGGCTTCATCCAGAATATCATTTATCAGGCAGATGCCAACGGATACACTGCAGCCGATGCGCAGTGTGGACCTTTCTGCCGCATGACTGACCGCTTCCTCCATTTGATCAAAAGAATCCAGTATATGACGCGAAAAAGAAAGCATAAGCTCCCCTTCCCGTGTCAGATATATTTTCTGTGAAAGCCGTTCAAAAAGCTTTACTCCATAATATTTCTCCAGTTCTGCGACTGCCTGACTCACTGTCGGCTGAGAAATGTGCAGCTTTTTCGCTGCCTTGCTCATTCCCCCTTCATCCACAACTGCTGTAAATATTTTCAGATGGCGAATCGTCATACCTGTCTCCTCTTTCTTATATTGCTCCCATAAGCGCATAGATGATCGTTCCTGCTGCGCCGCTGCCCAAAATAATCGTAATCGCACTTACCTTAAACTTCCTGAGTAAAAACAGCGCTGCAGCAAAGATTCCAAGCTCGACCACCCGAATGTCACTTATAACTACGTCATATATTTCAGCCTGAAACAGCCCCAGCATAAGAATGGACGCACCTGCGGAGGTAATCAGCGCAACTACCGCCGGACGCATAGCTCCCAGTACCACCTGCACCCCGCTTACCGTACGGTATTTATAATAAAAATGTGCCAGCGTCAGACAGATACAAAAGGATGGAATAATGCATCCGATCGTACAAAGCAATACTCCCGGCACACCTGCAATCCGCATTCCAACAAAGGTTGCCGAATTAATAGAGATCGGCCCCGGCGTCATCTCAGCCACTGTAATCAAATCCGAAAATTCTTCCAACGTCATCAGTCGATGAATATTAACAATCTGCTCCTGTATCAACGGAATGGCTGCATACCCTCCGCCTACACTGAACAGTCCAACCTGAATAAATGCAAAAAATAATTTTAACAGCAGCATTTAGACCGTCACCCCTCTCTTCTTTCTGAGTGAAACTGCCAGATCTGCAAGTCCGATTCCCAGACAGGTAAGGATCACAAGCATTGCACTGACATCCAGAAGATAAGCAGCAATAAATGCGGTGAACATCATAATAATGTACAGCATTCTTCGGGTTTTTAATACATTCCCCGCCAGATTAATCGCCACGTCGAATATTACTGCAGCTACACCGGCCCGCATCACCTGCAGCGCTGCCGCAATATAGCGGTTGGTTCGAAACTGTTCATAAAACAGAGAAATAATGGAAATAATGATCATCGGTGGAAGTATCGTTCCCAGGACGGCCGTCAGAGATCCTGCCACTCCGGCGATTCGATAGCCGATAATCACAGATGCATTTACCGGAAGCGGGCCCGGGGCTGACTGCGTAATAGCCGTCACATCCAACATCTCATCTTCTTCCAGCCACTTTAATTCTTCTACATATTTCTTTTTCATCAAAGAAACAATGACAAATCCACCGCCAAATGTGCATGCGCTCAGAACAAACATGGATTTGAACAGAGTCCACAGCTTATCATAATCTTTTTTCATAACAACCTCCATCAAGAATTTTCCTATCTGGAAAAACTTTATCACAAATATATTTATTTGTAAAATACATATATTTTATCATTCCTATAGTGATATACCTATAGGCAGAGGCTATATGAAAATCTGCGTTTTCTACGTACTGTTTGTTTAGCAAAGCAGCCGGAACACCTGCTCTGCTGAAAGAGCCATGTTCCTTTTAGCGGTGTCCGCATGCATTGCTTCATCAAGGGTTGTCACTCCCCGCACAATCGGGAAAAATGCATCAATTCCTTCCTCATTGCATTTTCCTGCATCCTCAGTCACACCACCAGCAAAGGCGACTACTTTACAGTCGTATTTTTTTGCAAGATGCGCCACACCCACCGGTACCTTTCCCATTGCCGTCTGAAAGTCCAGCCGTCCTTCACCGGTCACTACCACATCCGCATCCATGACTTCTTTTTCCAGGTCAATCGCTTCCAGAACAATACGGATCCCGGACTTCAGCTCTACATTTGGCAGGTAACTAAGGAACGCAAATCCCAGTCCTCCTGCAGCTCCTGCCCCGGCCGCCTGCGTGTTGTCTTTTCCGGTGAATTCTGCCGTTTTTGCCGCAAAATGCAGCATGTCATGATCCATGATTTTTCTTTCTTCCGGCTTTACGCCCTTCTGCGGTCCAAAAACATATACAGCTCCATTTTCCCCGCACAATGGATTTGTCACGTCACAGGCTATCCGAAAATGACATTCTCTCAGCTCCTGCGGTACATTTTCAGAACAGATCCTTTCAATCTT
>DNJM01000022.1:18389-19124 GCA_003489085.1 Lachnospiraceae bacterium | reverse complement strand
GATCCTTTCAATCTTTCCCAGACTTTCAAAAACAGGCGGAAGCTCCTTCCCATCGGCATCATAAAACTGATACCCCAGCGCCTGCAGCATTCCAATACCGCCTTCGGTTGTGGCGCTTCCTCCGATGCCGATAATAAATTCCCGGCAACCCTGTTTTACGGCATGCAGAATCATCTCTCCTACGCCTGTCGTAGATGCTTTCCACGGATTCAGGTCCTCCCGTTTTACCAATATGATTCCGGAGGCCTCTGCCATCTCCATGACAGCAGTTTTTCCATTGCCTACAATTCCATATCTTGCCGTTGTCGGCACTCCCATAGGGCCTGTTACCTCTATTCTTGCATAACTTCCGTTTAGTCCTTCTACGAGAGCTTCTGTTGTCCCCTCTCCGCCGTCAGCCAGCGGCTTTACAACAACATCTGCATCACAGGCTTTTAAAATCCCCTGTCTGGCTGCCCTTCCGGCTTCCATAGAACTAAGGCTTCCTTTAAATGAATCTATCGCAACTACTACCTTCATATTCTCCTCCATCATCGCATTCTATGTATTATTTTAGCACAGAAATTCCTACTTGTATCAAAAAAACTGAATAGCTGCCGCAATAATTGACGACAGCCATCCCTTCATTCAAACAGCAGTTTAAGCTACCTTAGTCGATCAAACCTGCTTTTTTCATCTCTGTTTTGATTTTATTCAGAACCGGTCCCTCCGGCGTTGCCTGATTCGGAGTATATG
>DNJM01000022.1:13788-18115 GCA_003489085.1 Lachnospiraceae bacterium | reverse complement strand
GAGTATATGGCAGACCGACATCTCTTCCCCGCAGGTTTGCCATATCCTTTGCTGCTACCGGGAAGCTCGCTCCATCCATGGACAGACGAACCGGATTTAATTTAAACTGTGCCTCCAAAGATCCCTGCAAATCTCCTGCCACATATTTATTATATACATCTGTAATCAATTCCGGCATGAAATTTGCAGCCGTACATACACCTCCTACAGCACCATGACACATGGAAGCGTATAAAAGTGTATCCTTTCCGCCGAACACCTTGAAATTCACATCTCTTGTTCTGCGGATGAATTCAGCTGTCTGTGTAATATCTCCGCTGGTATCCTTCATACCTACGATATTCTCTACTTCATATGCCAGCCGTTCTACCAAGGCAGCAGACATGGTATAACCTACGCGTCCCGGATTATTATACAGAAGCATCGGCGTCTTGGAAACAGCATCTGCAATCGTCTTAAAGTGCCGGAATAATTCCTCTTCTGTCGGCTTTAAAAACATCGGCTGGAGAACAGAAATGCCTGCTGCACCATTTTCCGCCGCCATTTTAGCCAGTCGAACACATTTTCTGGTGCTGATCGCCCCGATTCCAAAATATACCGGAATCCGCCCCGCTGCCTGATCTACTATAATCTTCAGGCCGCGCTCCATCTCATCTTCTTCGATCACATAGAATTCTCCGTTGCTGCCAAATGCCAGAATACCAAGAACACCACCATCAATTACATAGTCTACCTGTGTCCGTAATTTTTTTTCATCAATCAACTCATTTTCATCAATCGGTGTTACAATAGGCACTACTACGCCTTTTATAAAATCTGTATTCATGTTTCTGTCACCTCATCCGTATTAATGCATAAACATAGACAATACCAACAGTTCGACAATACCAGCTCCTGACATAATCAGTGAAATTGCTGTCTTACACCGAACCTGATCCTGAATATCATCCACACCGAACATACCGTTCCATACCCAGAAGCCGCTGTCATTGAAATAGGAGAAGGAAATGGCGCCTACACAACAGGAAACAGCCATCAGCAGCGGACTTACGGAAAGAGCGCCAAGCAAAGGAGCAGACAGGGATGCTGCTGTCGTAATGGCAACCGTTGCAGAACCAAGAGCGATACGCATCAGAGCTGCAATCAGGAACGGAATCAGGATAGCCGGAAGCGGAAGCTTCAGGACAAGTTCACCAAGCGCCGTACCTACACCGCTGACTTTGATTACGTTGCCAAGTGAACCACCTGCACCGGTAATCAGCATAATGATACCTGTACTCTTGATCGCATTGTCCATAATACCAAGAACAGCCTTTGTATCATGCTTTGCCATCAGTCCATATATTGCCAGCAGTGTACCAATGCCAAGAGCAATCATAGGAGAACCAAGGAAGGCAAGGATATTGTTGTTGATGCCAGCCATTCCCAGAATCGTATTGGTCAGGATTAGTACAAGCGGAACCACAATAGGTGCAATGGAAACGCCAAGTCCGGGAAGCTTTTTCTCGTTCATAAGGTGTTCCAGTTCATCCATGGACTTAATATACTCTTTCTTGAACTCTTTTCTCTCAAATCCTCCCTCTTCTGTCGGTATCTGGTAGATCTTTTTGCCGATCCACTGGCAGTAAAATACTGCGATAATCAGCATAGGAATGGAAATCAACGCACCACAGATAATCATCTGACCCACATCCACTCCCAGCATGCTTGCTGCCGTTGTCGGTCCCGGAGTAGGCGGTACCAGACAGTGTGTCAGCTGAAGTCCTGCTGCCATTGCAAGCGCAAGACCGATTACTGATTTCCCTGTTACCTTGGAAATTGCTTTACACAAAGGGGCAAAAATCACGATTGCGGAGTCTGCAAATACCGGAATGGAGATAAACCAGCCTGTGATGGCAAGTGCCCACTCTTCTTTCTTTTTGCCTACGGCACGGATAAAGGAATATGCCATCTTCTCAGCTGCACCGGATTCCTCCAGGATCCCCCCCATCATTACACCCAGACCGATAATGATGCCAGTACTCTTTAACGTACTGCCGAAGCCTTCCTGTATGGCAATCACAATACCGGTGATCTTATCCCCGGCTTCATTTGTGACGTCCACCAGCGGCATTCCGCCGATGATGCCGGTAAGAATAGCTGCAATCATCAAAGCGATAAATGTATGTACCTTTGTTTTGGAAACAAGAACCACCATTACAACAATACCAATAATCAACCCCAATAACATTCTTGTAGATTCATCCATTGTAAAAACCTCCACTATTTCATTTTAGCGAACCAGACATGGCTTCTTGTTATCGAACTTCCATCCCGGGATCAGATACTGCATACCGACTGCATCATTTCTTGCTCCAAGGCAATTATCCAGATAAAGCTGATTAGCCTTCATCACCTGCTCACGATCTACTTCGATGCCAAGTCCGCCTTTTTTCGGCAGATCAATACATCCGTCTACGATCTGCATCGGTTCTTTCGTCAGACGTTCTCTTCCTTCCTGCCAGATCCAGTGGGTATCAATTCCATTCATTTTTCCAGGAATCGCAGCCGCACACTGTACCACCATTGCCAGTGAAATATCGAAATGGTTATTCGAATGGCAGCCCCACATCATACCGAAATCATTGCACATCTGTCCGACACGTACAGAACCATTCATTGTCCAGAAATGCGGATCCGCCAGCGGGATATCTACACTCTTCAGGGACAGGCAGTGACACATCTGTCTCCAGTCTGTATTGATCATGTTGGTTGCTGTCGGCATACCGGTTTCTCTTTTGAACTCTGCCATGATCTCTCTTCCTGAGAAGCCATTTTCTGCACCGCACGGATCTTCACAATATGCAAGGCATTCTTTTAATTGCGGTGCTACCTCGAGTGCCTCTTTCAGGCTCCAGCAGCCATTTGGATCCAGATCCACACGTGCATCTGGGAAAGCGGCCTTAATTGCCTGCACAGCTTTTACTTCTTCCTGCGGTGCTAACACACCCCCCTTTAATTTGAAGTCTTCAAAACCGTATTTCTCATGGGTCGCTTTCGCCAGTGCGACGATTGCTTCCGGCGTAAGCGCTTCTTCATGGCGCAGACGATACCAATCACAGTCACTGTCCGGTTCTTCTTCATACGGCAGGTCTGTCTTTTTGCGGTCTCCCACATAAAACAGATAACTCAGGAAACGAACACGATCTCTCTGAATACCATCTTTTATTTCATTTTGTGTTTCATTTCATACATTTTTCTAAATGGAATTTTTCTCCTCTTTCTGATTGTTTCATTTTGAAATGTTTTTTGAAATTTATCTTTCATGTTTCAAATTCTTATGATATTTTCATAAAAATGACAGCCAGATTATAGAGGCTTTGCCTCTATACACTCTGCTTCAGGCAGCAAAAAAAGAACCCCCATCAAAAGTGAAGGTTCTTCCTGATATCCATCCTATTTATAATTCGCTTCAATCCCATACTTTTTCATCCGTCTCCACAAAGTCGTTGTACTGATGCCAAGCTCTTTAGCAGCCAGATTCCGATTGCCATGATATTTTTCCAGAATGGCACTTAACTCTGCCGCCTCAGGAGATTGGTACACGACAACCTTCGCTTCGCCTTCCACCTCACTGACAAAGGGATACAGCTCACTGTACAGGTTCTGTATCCGTACCTCGTCTATGCTCCGCTTCTCCGATGTTATAACCAAACGTTCACAAAAAGACCGCAGTTGAATCAGATTCCCTTTCCATAGTAACTGCTGTACCTTTTCATAGCCGCCTTGCGTAACGCTTAGATGCTTATTATATTTCTGGGAATATTCTTTCATAAACCTGTCAAAATAATGGCGCAGATCCTCCTGTCTCTGATTTAGCCCGGGGATATGAAGCGTTAATCCCTGCAGCAAATAAAATAATTCTTCACTGAATTTTCCCATTTTTACCAGATGACGCAGATTCACTCTGGAAAAGGCCATAATACGTACATCCACATTATCCATCGGTCTCGCGTCTGTTCTTGTAATCGCCTGTGAGATTAAGGTACGACAGATCTGATGCTGCACACGCAGTGTCAGATGTTCAATCTCCTTTATAAATATGGTACCATGATTTGCCTTTATAAATACCCCGTTCTTCCTGCTTTGGGCGTCATCTATCCCCAGCTCTCCTCCAAATAGTATCTGCAATTGCTGATCTTTATCCATTCCTCTGGTGCTGACACTGATAAATGGCCCTGATTTCCGGGTGCTGTTATTATGGATTGCCTCTGCTATCAGATAGTACTCCGATCCTTCTTCTCCATAAAGCAGTACCGGACTGTCAGAAAGTGCATATTCCTTCGCT
>DNJM01000022.1:11244-13530 GCA_003489085.1 Lachnospiraceae bacterium | reverse complement strand
CTTCGCTGTCTCCAGAATATTTTTCATCTGCTGATTTTCCGTATAAATATTCCGAAATGTGGTTTGTGCAACAAAGCCATGCAAAAACATATCTCTTTGCAGGCTTTTATCCTTCCGAACCGCTCCGCTTACCTTCTGAAGAGACAAAATCGCTCCTGTAATCTGCTCATCATACTGAATAGGCGCCATCATCAGCATCCACGCCTGGCGCCTTATATTGACCGAAATCGTATAATTTTCTCTTTTCCCCTGCAGAATGCTGTTCACAGCCATAATATCAATCTCCGAAAACACATCGGTTATCGAAAGCCCTATGACCTCTTCCGCATTCTTTCCAATCAAATTCTCTACTAATTTATTGATAACGATGATATTTCCTTCCGCATTGATTTTGATGATACCACTAAAGGAAGTATCCAACACGGTTTCAAACTGGGCCAAATTCTGCTTTTCCGCTTCTGCTGCATATGCCATTTTCTTTGCCGCCTGCAGAGCTTCTCTGATAGATTCCTTCGTAGATGTATAAAACAATGTAGGATAGCCCATTTTTTCCGCTTCCCGGCAGGTAATCTCACCTCCGATAATCAGGTCTGGATGATGTTTCGACATTTCATACAGCTTCTGTGTGCTGTCTTCTATCTTATCCAAATACGCGATATAAAGATGGACTCCGAACAATTCCTCCATATGTGACATATCACACAGCATATTTTCAAAAACAATCAGGCCAATCCCCGGCACTTCTTTTTTCACCATTGCTTTCGCTTTCTTCAGGAGCAGCCCTACTTCCTGCGCATGTAAACGCATCTCCACCAGAGGAATATTCGTATATGCTTTAATCAGCTTGGCCTGATATCCGCGTGCCACCACAATATGGGATCCGGATTCCACTGCCTGCCGCGCTTCATTTACTGCATCTACCGTCTGAATCACTTTCCTATAGCCGATATCTATCTGCAGCTCTTTTATCACACCCTCAGCGATGTCCAACATTTCCTGATTCGGAACCAACAATGCGATTTTCATCATTTGCCTCCTCACAACAGTTCTTTTCCTACGTCTATAGCGTATTTTTCTAAATCCACTTTCCCATTTTGTACTTGTATTCCCTCTTCTTCCAGCAGTTTTGCCTGCGCACCGACTCCTCCAAAGGCAAACTCTCCTGACAGCTGCCCCTTCGCATTCACCACTCTGTGGCAGGGAATGACACCGGGTTCCGGATTCCGGTGCAGTGCATTTCCAACTGCCCGGGCCATCTTCTTATCCCCTGCAAGCTCGGCAACCTGACCATAAGTTGCGACCCTGCCTCTGGGAATTTTCTTCACTGCCTCATAGATCCTTTTCGACGGGCTGTCCGTGATCTGCTCATAGCTCTCCTTTATCATTCGCCTGATGTCCGCATCCGGCACTGTCCCATCTAAAATAATCGTATTCCAATGCTCTTTATTCTGATGCCACCCGGCAATCACAGACCGATAAGCGCTTCGCCAGAAATCTCTCCACTCCGGATCCGCCTTCACATTCAAGTGAATATAGCCATTTCTCTCGTAGGTCCAGAGAAACGCTTTCCTGCTCTCCTTTACCCTGACCAGCTGCCAGTTGGTATCGTGGAACGGAGCGTCCTGGTAAGTATCGGGAAATGACAGGCCATATGCCAATGCTTCTTCTCTTGTTTTCAATGCAGGATCACCTCTTCCCCCTTCTCCCGGAATAAATCATCCCTGGTAATATTATTCAGCCATTTTCCACTCCGGTACCGCTTCAACACCCACGGCCATTTTACAAATTCGTCTGTACAGAGCAAAAAGTACACTGCCAGCACAGGAAGCTTCAGCACGAACGCGGCCAGAAACCCAAGCGGCACCGCATAGCACCACATAGTTACCGTATCGCAGATAAAACCGAAACGGCTGTCACCTCCCGCACGGAATACACCGGCAATCAGGGTCGTATTTACTGCGGCTCCCATTACATAATACGTATTGATCAAAAGCATATGCTTCAGATAATGCATCGCCCGCACTGACAAATCCGCGTATTTTAACACAAACGGCGTAGTCGCCAGAACAATCAGCCCCCCTAATGCACCCGTCAATACCGTCAGACGCAGCAGCTCTTTGGCATCCTTGCACGCCTCTTCCATTTTATTTTCACCAATCACATTGCCAAGCAGAATTCCCCCTGCACTTGCCATACCAAAGCATAGAATCGTTCCAAAATTCCGTACCACCACAACAAAGGAATTGGCCGCCACTACATCGGAGCCCAGATGCCCCAGAATCACAG
>DNJM01000022.1:0-10924 GCA_003489085.1 Lachnospiraceae bacterium | reverse complement strand
GGAAAAAGCCACGCTCCAGCTGACATCATTTCCCAACGCCGGAAGCGACAGCCTGACGAAATCGGAAAACAGCTCTTTGCTGCGCACAAACATCCAGCGGAAGTCCAGCTTAATATCCTTACTTGCCGCCGAAATAAAAAAGCAGGCAATCAACTCTACCAGTCTGGAAACGGAAGTCGCTATCGCAACTCCCATGGCTCCCAGACGCGGTGCACCAAATAATCCGAAAATGAACACGGCATTCAGCAAGATATTCAAAGAAAAAGCAAGTACATTCATTACCGTACTGACCATTACCCTGCCGACGCTTCTCAGTACAGCCAGATAAACCTCTGTAATTCCCCAGCAGAGATAAGCCACGCTCATGCAGCGCAGATAAGAAGCGCCTATGGGAATCAGCCTGCTGTCGCTCGTAAAAATCCTCATCATTTGCTCCGGTATCGTCAGAGCCAGTGCAGCAAAAACCAGAGAAATCACTATGGAAAACCGCATGGCAATCCCTTCTATCACCTGAATGGCACGCATATCTCCCTTCCCGTAATACTGGGCGCAAAGCATAGTAGCACCCGTCCCCAGTCCGTAAAACACCATAAACAGCACACTGGCATACTGCGAAGCCAGCGACACGGCAGCTATGGAGGATTGCCCTACATAGTTCAGCATCACTACATCGGCAGAGCTTACTGCAGCACTTAACAGATTCTGAATCACAATCGGCAGCACCAGCTTAAAAATGCGGCCATAAAATTCACGGTTTTCTTTGATCCTCTTCTGAAACATTTTATGATTCTCTTCAGCAGCAAGCTGCCTTATTGTATATCCTTTCTTCCATACTTCACATAGGCCGCAAAAATACCAGCTGCGGCAAGCAATATGCCCGGCACTATCCGCGCAAAATTCAGTTTTCCATCTGTCACGATATCCGCTCCTTCGCAGTAGCCAAATGGTGTAATATATTTTAAAAACTCCACTCGGTCCGTCATATTGGCGATAAGATTCAGCACATACATCATCGCAGCTATTCCCAGGCCAATTCCGCTGCTGCCCTTACGCAGAAATGCAGAAATGCCAAAGCAAATCCCGGCCAACTCCACCTGCAGCAGAAAATAAGCCAGATGCAAAAGCAGAATTTCCTTCCATGGGATCTCCTCTCCGATCATCACTATAGATCCCAGAGACAGCGCGAGAATCAGCACGTTCATTGCAACAATCTGCAGCATCACCGCAGCCAGCTTTTCCGTAATTACACGATTCCGGGAGATCGGATGGGTCAGCAGAAATTCTGCCGTCCGCCCCTTTTCCTCCTTGGAAAGAGCTGTAACAGCAGCCAAAGAAGCAAAAAAAGCGCCGCCCAGTCCCAGCACATTTCCACACTCAACCGCATAAAAGCCTGTTAAGGTTCCGAAATTCAAACGGTCCATTCCAAATGCTTCTGTAAAGCTTCCCATAGAAGAAAAAATATCACCTACGTCACTCATTTCACCCTTTATCTCCGGAAACAGGCACACACAGATCACCAGCAAAAAGGCAATCGCACCTGTCCAGACTGCAAAGGACAGCCTTCCCTGCTTTAATTCATGCTTTATGATTGTCATCTGGATGCGCCTCCTTTCTCGTAATAATGCAGAAAGATTTCTTCCAGATCCGGCTCCGTGATAGAAATATCCTGAATATTTCCCTGAGAAAGCACAGACAGCAGCCTATTTACATCACCACTGTAAAGAAAATGCATGCCATCAACAAAATTATGCAGATCACGCACGCCATCCATTCCCTCCAGCTCTGCTTTCCCGTGAATACTGACACGCCTGGTTTTTGTTTTCGCCAGATTCTCCACACTGTTACAGGCAATGATATTTCCCTCCCGGATAATTGCAGCTCTATTGCAATTGCGCTGAATCTCCGACAGAATATGACTGGATAAGAATACGGTCGCCCCTTCCTGATTCCGTTCCCGGATCACCTCGAAAAATTCCTTCTGCATCAGCGGATCCAGACCGCTGGTCGGTTCGTCCAGAATCAGCAGATCCGGATTATGCTGCAGTGCACAGACGATGGCTACCTTCTTCCGATTACCGAAGGAAAGCTCGTCCACCTTCCGGGAAGGATCCAGCTGCAGCCGCTGGCACAGTCCGGCTGCAGCCGACTTGCAGTCCCTCTTCCGCAGATCTGCAGACAGCTTCAGCACATCCCGTACACGCATACCGTCATAAAAGACTGCCTCGGACGGCAAATATCCGACCCGATTCAGAATTTTTTCCCGTTCCCTTTGGATATCCATACCAAATATCGATGCATGTCCGGAAGTCAGTGAGATCATTCCCAGCAGCGTACGGATGGTAGTGGATTTCCCGGCGCCATTCGGCCCAATAAATCCAAAGCATTCCCCTTCCTTCACTGTCAGACTTACATTCTCAATCCCTCTGGCCTTTCCATAATACTTTGTCAGCAGCTCCGTTCGGATTGCATCCATGCGATCCCTCCTCCTTCTTCTTATTTATGCCATGCTCTTTTTCTTTCCTCTTACCAGAATTACAATAAGAAGTCCGCTCACAGCAAGCAGTTCCAGATACCACCCACTATCCATGTGATCTCCGGTTTCCGGCAATGCATCCGCTTGATTGGGCTTGCTCTCCGGCTTTTCAGGATTCTCCGGTTTTGCAGGATTCTCCGGCTTTTCAGGTGTTTCTTTTTCCTGGACCGTTACAGAAATCGTCCTCGTACAGCTTGCTCCCTGACTGTCTGTTACACTGTATACCACTTCATATGTTCCGGCCGCAGAAGTATCTACATCATTTTTAATAATCACAATATTCGCTGTGATATCACCGTCTTCTTCATCACTTGCTATGACATCATTCAATGGATCAAACGCATCCCCTACTCTAAGAGTCTGATCACTTGCAGCGATAATCGGAATATGATTTAACACTTCCAGCTTCGGAGCTACTGTTACATAAATCGTCTTCGTACAGCTTGCTCCCTGGCTGTCTGTTACACTATATTCCACTTCGTAGATTCCGGCTTTCGAGATATCCACATAATTCTTAATAACCTGAATATGAGCTGTCATGTCGCCATCCTCTTCATCGCTTGCAGTAACATCACGCAGCGGATCAAAGGCATCCCCTGCTCTAAGGGTCTGATCACCTGCAGAGATAACCGGAATATGATTCAATGCTTCCATTTTGGGATTCACTGTTACAGAAATCGTCTTTGTACAGCTTGCCCCTTGGCTGTCCGTCACCTTATATACTACTTCATAGGTTCCGGCTATGGAGGTATCTACATCATTTTTTATGATCTGGATATGTGCTGTCATGTCGCCATCCTCTTCATCCGCTGCAGTAACATCACGCAGCGGATCAAAGGCATCCCCTGCTCTAAGGGTCTGATCGCCTGCAGTAATGGTCGGAATCTGATTCACTACTTCCAATTTCGGGTTCACCGTCACATAAACCGTCTTCGTACAGCTTACTCCCTGACTGTCTGTTACACTATATACAACCTCATAGGTTCCGGCTATGGAGGTATCTACATCATTTTTCACAATCTGAATATAGGCTGTAATATCGCCATCCTCTTCATCACTTGCAGTGATATCACTCAATGGATCAAAGGTATCCCCTACTGTAAGGGTCTTATCATCTGCAAGAATAACCGGAACGGAATTTGCTGCTTCTGAATTCAGGCTGACCGTTACTGCACAGGGATCACTGAAAGAATCCACGCTGACAGTAGATACCGTATTGGTAACTTTTATTTGATAGCTTCCTTCATCTTCTTTCGCCGCATTGTTGATTTCTAATATTCTGCTGATTTTTCCTTCCAGTTTTTCTTCATTTTTATACCACTGATATGTTTGTACGCCCGTTGTCTCAGAAATCTGTGGTTCTATTATCAGATTTTGCGCCTCTGTAACTGTTAAGTCGCCTGGCATACTGATTGCCGCTTCCTCAACAACAGGTTGAACCGGCGCTTCATTTCTTTCTTTTTCTTTTTCCACAACTGATTTTGCCACAAAATTAACATTAACAATATTATTTGCGTTTTGAATATCCGTATAAGAAACTGCAATATCCATAGAATCGCTATTCGTTACTTCTATGTTCTTCCCGCCTACTGTAATTGATTCGATCTGATACCCTTCTTTTGCTTTGGCCTGGAATATCTCACTCTGACCTTCTGTCAAAGTAACAATTCCTGACGTATCTAAATTTGCACCAGTCAAAAGGCCGCCGTCGGATGCTGTCACAACCAATATTTTATTGTCCGGAACCATTTCATCCTTTTCAACCACTGCAATCATAAAGGGTGAGAACGCGTCACAAGTAAGAATTAAACCATACTGTGTAACAACGCAGTCTATTTCCTCTACACCTGTAATATTTCCCTGGTTATCTCTTGTAAAGTGATATGCCTTAAATGTTACACCCTCGTCATTTGGACCATATCCTTCTGGGAATCCCAGACGAACTCTGACTTTGTGACCCGTTTCTATAACAGCCTGTTTGCATACAGTCAATGTAATATTATAAGTCGCGCTGTCAATGATCTTATCATTTTTCACCATGCCTTCCATTTGCCTGTTCTGTTCTTCTGTCGTCCGTGCAGCCACAAGTGTCAATCTATCTTTCAACAGGTCAGAAACATTTCGTCCATTCGCGGTCCGCCAGCCATCCAGAGAAAGATCTTCGTTTTCTAACAAAGTCGGTTTACCAAAAATATCCCAACTGCCGTTTCTATGCTGAATACTTGGACATTGCGTTTTTTGACATGCTACACAGCTGACAGGATTTGGAGTTTTCTCACTGTTCTCTCCGATCAATCCATCAAAAAAAATATTGTAAATAACACTATCATCCGCATACATCATAGAGAACTTCATATCGAATTTAACAGTTTTATTTCCGTCCCATTCAAAATTCTTAATCTCTGAATATTCTGCACCGGTAACATAAGCGCCCATGCGAGATCTGCAGGTGATTTTTGTCTTTACATCTTCCAGCGCTACTCCTTCCGCCAATTTAAGAGCTTCATCATATTCCACAACAAAATGATAGAATCTGTCACTGATAGCTATAGCCCCTGTCTGACTGGGCGTCTGCCTCACAATATACGGAGGAGCCTTATATCCCGTCTGATTTTCATTATAAATCTTGCCTGTCCTCGCAATCAGACCAGAGTCATCGCCCAGATAAGTCAGGCATTGAAATGGATCTGCTGAATTATCTGAAGGCGGCGTCGTCGTTGCGGCAATCTCAATATAAGGTTGATTCCCTTCCTGAATAATGGTAAAGCCATTCTCTTCCTTCAATTGATAAACCTCTGGATCCAGATAAAACCAGCTTCCATATTGGCTATACACCGGAACAATTTCGCCTTCTTTTTCCTCATAGTAACGCCATACAAGGTAGATTCCCTTTGTTCTGGCTTCCGTTGCTGTCATACCTTGATAACTAAATTGATATTCAGTTATCGTTTGTTGTGAAACTGAACTGGTGATATCTTTTGTTCTTACAATAAATCCATCGAGATCATTCGTTACCATTTTCATAGTAAAGTCGTTGTCTTCAAGCACAGGGTACTGGAACTGATAATCGCCTGCCGCTGCAACCTCATCAGCTACATAATGCTTTTCGTTCATAGTAACCTGACCGACAAGCAGATATTTCTCCTGTTCAAATCCATCGTTACCGTATTCTTCAAAATGCACAAAGTATTTATTACGTTCTCTTTCCTGCTCGCTTTCCGTAACAACAGGAATTTCAGGATCATCCAGTGTAACATCGACAGCATACCATCTGCCGCCTGCGCTTCTTGCAGAGCTATCCTCAATTTCTACATAATTCCACATATGAGCAACTGCTATTTCATCATACCGATGCGCTCCCTGTACTAAAATACAATTGATACCCAGATGATCCATAACAGTTTTAAAAGCTCTTGCATACCCCTCACAAACCCCTTGTTTCCTTACCAATACACCATATGGGGTTCCAAGATAAGGCGCATTACTTCCCGGATGATTTTCATCTCCGGCATAAGCGGTATCTTCAAGTCTATAGGACACATTTTCAATAATTTCATTGTGTACATACTTTACCTGTTCCGCCTGTTTGTTTTTACCCTCTTCGATTTCAAGAGCCTCCGCACCGGCAACAAGCTCATTTACTCTCCGGTCGAAGTCTGTAATGGCCTTGTCAACCTCTTCTTTACTTTCAAACCCGTCAATGTAATAATTCGGATATCTGCCTGAGCCAAGATAAATATGTAAATTGCCATCTGCATCTTTTGTAGTTCGCAATGTCAATTTAGGAAAATTAACATAAAATACTTCAGGATAATCAGCATAGAACGCATATCTTGCTGCATTCATTGCCTCCATTAATTCTGAATTATTATTCTCATAATTTTGGGCCTGTTCCTTTGTAACATGTCCATTTTCAACAAGATCATAATCTCCTGTTCCTGTTTTTAAGATATCTTGTTCATACATTTTATAAATGCCGTCATAGACACTTTTCCCTGTTTCGGACAGTTGTTCATAATGAAATCTGTTCCTGTTTTCCGAAACATCTTCCTGGGCAAACACAACAGATTCTGTTGGAATAACCCCAAGCAGTGATAGAACCAACACGGTGGATAATACTACTGCTAATATTTTTTTCCTTTTCATAAATTTCATCGCTTCCTTCCTAATTATATATACTCAATTTATTCTATCCAAAATTTCTTAAGAATTCAAGAAAAAGTTCATTTTAAACCGTTTCCAGCGCATAAAATATGGTGGGCAGGGAATTATCCCTATCCACCATGCTTTATGACTTCTATATTCTGCCCAGAATGTATTCTCTCGCTATTTGATTTTAGCTTTCGATCCCTTCCCGGCTGGCGATCCCTTTATCATAAGGATGCTTCACCGGATGGATTTCACTGACATAATCAGCCAGCTCCACAAGCTCCGGCCTGGGATCCCGGCCAGTCATAACTACCTCCAGCTGTGCCGGCTTTTCCTGCAAAAGCTTTACCAGCAGCTCAACCGGAATCAGGTTCAGATTACAGGAAGCAATCACCTCATCCAATACCAGCAGGTCATATTTTTCTTCGGAAGCCTTATGAAAAACAGCACACAGCCGATCTGTATGCTCTTTTGCCGTAGCCTGCTTCTGCTCTTCTGTCATGGTAAAGACGAATTGTCTGACCGGTTCTCCTTCATAGAGGGTAAAGGGCTTTTCCCCCATAAATTCACCAGAATCATAATCCTTCAAAAAAGAGGTCCACAGGCATTTTCTCTCCCGTCCGCAGGCTCGGACGCACAAGCCCACTGCAGAAGTTGTCTTCCCTTTTCCATCTCCGCAGTAAATGTGAATTAAGCCGAATTTATTTTTCTTTTCCATATCTGTTTCTCCTAATCCTGCAGATGAATATGGTTCAAATCATTCACGCGCAATTCTCCTTTTGCACTGACTACACCAACCAGATAGTATTCTTTGGTAATCGGATCCTGCACAAAATCATGCAGCAGCGCAAAGTTCTTGATCTCCCCGGTTGAAACCACATGCATACGCGGCCCGGTACAATGATATATCTCCTCTCCAATAGAGATATGTTGATCATCCACATAGGAAATTGGCAGATCCTTTTGAATCTCATCCTTTACTTCCTGTTCCAATTTTATTGGGTCAATATCTGGTTTTGTATCAAATGTCAAAATAAAGCCATGCTTTACATCCCTGTGGCCAAACCGGGTAATCCCACGTGACTCCAGAACATGACCGCACAGATCCTCGGCAGAATGGGCCATTTTTCGATGCGGAAGTGTATGTGCAACACTGTCGACAATATCCTGGGGCACCGGTCCGAACATATTCGGCCGGGTAATGATAATTTCGTTGCCAACCCCGATCAGCAGATGCGCATTTACCCCCAGAATCGGATAAATCAGATCAAAATGCTCAACAACTACACGCTTTCCGGCATTAATGGCATCCAGGATGGCATCCTTGATCTGCCACATCTGTGTAAAAGCGGATTCAAACCGAATATCCAGATGATAGGTATGCGGACTATAAAACGCGCTGGCATCCAGATTCATAATCGGAAGCGGACGGACATTCACTCCCTCATCGTCATTCGTCAGCTCCAGTCCGGGAAACATCCCTTTAATCAACATACTTTTGCCGGAACCGGCTTCACCGATCACTCCGATCAGTTTATCAAAAGGACTTAGATACTGCTGCGCAATCTGCATACCCAGATCCGCCATACGAGTCAGTCCTCGAGGTGCGAAATACACACTGTATAAATGGCTTTGCTGCATTCGTGCGGAATATGCCATAAAATCCCTCCTTCATAATTTAAAAAGGTGGGCTGACCGCCCACCTTTATTGTAGTTGAAAATAAGGACAAAGTCCACATTTTTTAAAGATCGAGTACAACATCCAGCAGCGGCGCATGCTGTTGTGCACCGTATACATCCGTTTCTCCCAGATCACCGGAGCAAATCGGGCGTTTGATGGTAACTTTTATGGATTTTGCAGGTTTAAACTCAATAATGTTGATGATCTTGTCCGGAGTAATTTTATACAGGTCACAGATCAGTGCTTCATTAATCGCTTTCGCTGCACATACCTTTTCAAAGTCCTCAAAGGTTTTGAACATGATGTCCAGTGTCAGTTCATAAGGCCCAGAGTTCTTGCTGCGCACAACATCCGTAATATCGGTTAATTTCGTTTTCATCGCAATCTCTCCTCCTTAAAGTGTAATGATATCTATCGGGAACAGGGAAGTCGGATCTTCCACCTCGATGATATGGTACATGCTAAATACATAAACACGTCCGGCATGGAAATCACTCGGGGAGAATGGGAACGCCAGGTTACCTGCTGTGGCTCTTCTTCCTTCATATCCATAATGCAGCATTGTAGAACGTGCAGAAGCACAGATGGTATCTGCCTGCTCCTGTGTATCGGCTACTACTTCGATCACGATACCCAGTTCATGCGGATGTGCATCTTTTACCGGCTCCAGATCACCCATAACACCATTCTTGCCGTAAATTGTGAAATTCAGGCTGTAATTATATCCTTTATCACGGTAGTTATCCGCTACGCGTGCACGAACACCTTCTACGATATCGTCAATCCGGCTGATCATAATCGGATCACGGGTACCTGCAACAGAAGCCGTACGATAACCGATACATTTTGCTCCTTCCAGTTTAATCGTATACTTCGGTGCAGTTACATAACGACTGCCCTTTACCTTTACCGTATTCTCTGAATCCTGCTCAAATGTCGTATTCGTCAGATCCAGATGACCGCCCGGACCCGGCAGAATATATGGATTCGTCTTCTCATAAAGCGTATGTGCTGCTACAGATAAAGTGGTACATTTCCGTACGGAAGACAACGGTTCTACACGGAAATAGTCCTCTCCCAGATAACCGAACATACAGTCAGAGCCGCTTCCCGGAGTTGCACAGATAGAAGCACATTCCAGAATCTTACCCAGATGAACAGCAAGTCCCTTGTCATATCCCTTACGGATAGCCGGTGCTGCAAATACAGTCGGATCATAGGCACGTCCTGCCAGAACTACCTGTACACCGCTGTCCAGCGCTTTCATGATAGGCTCAATTCCCATCTGTCCTACAATATGGGTTGTCGCCTCGATGTCTTCTTCGGTCAGCTGCGGCGCCGGATCCAGCGGACTGATCTTGCCGTCTTTCAGCGCCTTCTTCATTTCTTCCTTATCCATATCTGCATGGATCATTGCCATTTTAAAGTGCAGATCATGCTCTGCTGCAATCTCACGGATAATATCCGCACACCATTCCAGATGCGGCTGTGCACCGGATCCACCGGCAGTACCGATAACAACCGGTATATTTTCTTTGATACCATTGCAGATCATAATTTCCAGATCACGTTTTACAGCTCCGCGATCTGTAAAGGAAACACCTTCTCCCAGATAGAACGGACCCGGATCGGTAGAACCTGCATCTACTGCAATAAGATCCGGTTTACGTTTCATTCCTTCTTCGAAGGATTCCTGTGGGAAACCATAACCCAGAATCGCAGTAGCCGATAAAATACGGAATTCCTCTTTCACGACATTATACCTCCTTATTTGCGTGCTTTGCGTACAGCTAAGATACGCTGCATTTCATTGTAAACAATCATATATCCTTCATCTACGCCCATACCAGGTTTTGCCAGAATCTGATCCGGCTGTACAGCCATCGCAATATTTACACAAACCTGCGCAGAACGATCTGTCTCGTTACAGGTACCGCCCTGATAAGCGCCAATGCCTTTTTCTTTACAGTACAGCACTGCTTCAGCAATGTTATTAATACCGCCCAGATCCGGAGTCTTGATCTGTACCATATGGCCAGCCTTATTATCAGCAAAATACTTGATATCCTCAAGTGTATTACACCATTCATCCGCAACCAGCTCTACCTTGATACCACGCTCATCTACTACTCTGGTCAGTTCGGCCAGGGCTTTCATCTGCAGTTCACGATCTTCCACATCCATCGGTCCCTCAATACGCAGATGGAACGGTTTTGCTGCCTCTTCCAGTTTTGCCAGATAATCTGCCATTGCTTCATAATTATTATTTCCAAATGCAGCTCCAATGGTACCATAAACATCAATATGGAATACCGGCATATAATCCTCTCTGGTACGCAGCTTCAGAATACGGTCACGCAGCCAGCCTACATACTCTTCCAGCAGCTCGCCATGCTCTCCCAGCTTTGTCTTCACATTATTAATCAATGCGTGTGGAAGTACAGCTGCCTGTTTGATAATCATTTTATCTGAATTTTCATAACGGTTATCTCCGGACTGTGTGAAAATCGGAATTTCCTTTTCAGAAACAGTAGTACCATATTCTTCTGCAACTACTTCAC
>DNJM01000194.1:5923-6045 GCA_003489085.1 Lachnospiraceae bacterium | reverse complement strand
AGAAAATTACCATTGATTCCTCTACCATGGTGAATAAAGGACTGGAAGTGATAGAAGCAAAGTGGCTCTTTGATGTGCCGGTAGAGCAGATACAGGTCGTGGTACAGCCGCAGAGCGTGATT
>DNJM01000194.1:4007-5578 GCA_003489085.1 Lachnospiraceae bacterium | reverse complement strand
CATTCCATGGTGGAATATGAGGATGGAGCTGTGATGGCACAGCTTGGTACACCGGACATGAAGCTGCCGATACAGTATGCGTTGTACTATCCGGAGCGGCGGTATCTGCCGGGAGCACGGTTGGATTTCTGGAAAATGGGCAAACTGGAACTGGAAGAACCGGATATGGAAACCTTTACCGGCCTGCGGCTGGCCTATGAGGCAGGCCGTGTGGGCGGCTCTCTTCCTACCGTATTCAATGCGGCAAATGAACGGGCTGTGAGCCTGTTTCTGGCGCGGAAGATCGGTTATCTGGATATTCCGGCGATCATTGAAGAATGTATGCGGGTACATCGGGTCATTCCGGAGCCGACGGTAGCTGAGATTCTTGCAGCAGAACAGATGGTGTATGAACAAATAGAAAGCAGGTGGAAGTAGTTGGGAATTGTACTGGCGTTGTTGTTGTTCGGATGTATTGTCATGTTTCACGAACTGGGACATTTTCTACTGGCTAAGAAAAATGGCATTCGTGTATCAGAGTTTGCTGTTGGTATGGGGCCTACATTGTTCCATACGGAGAAAAATGGTACCACATATTCATTGAAGCTGCTTCCCATCGGCGGTTTTTGTGCCATGGGAGAGGATGATCCGGACGACATGTCCGAGGGAAGCTTTAACAGTAAATCGGTCTGGGCCAGGATTTCGGTCATTGCAGCGGGACCGTTGTTTAATTTTATGATGGCATTCATTCTGGCAGTCATACTGGTGGGAAGGACCGGATACGATCCGACCGTGATTTCGGATGTATCAGATGGTCTTCCGGCACAGGAGCAGGGCATGCAGGCCGGAGATAAGATTGTAAAGCTGGGAAACCGAAGGGTGCATCTCTATCGGGAAATCACAATGTATCTGCAGATGCATACGGGAGAAACGATTGAGGTGACCTATGAAAGAGATGGAAACCGGCATACGGTAGTATTAACGCCCCAATATGTGGAGGATGAGGGCAGGTACATGATCGGCATCGTCCGTGCAGGCGGATATGAGAAAGGCGGACTACTGACGACGTTGGAATATGGCGTGTATGAAGTACGTTACTGGATTTACAATGTGCTGGACAGTCTTAAAATGCTGATCACAGGAGCAATCGGAGTAGACAATCTCTCCGGACCGGTCGGCGTAGTAAACTTCGTGGATGATTCCTATCAGAAGACAGTAGAGTATGGTGCGTCGGCCGTGATTGGTACGATGATGAATATTGCTATTTTATTAAGCGCGAATTTAGGTGTAATGAATCTCCTGCCGCTTCCGGCATTGGACGGCGGGCGGCTGGTATTTCTGATCTTAGAGGCCATCCGTGGAAAGCGCGTACCGCCGGAGAAGGAAGGTCTGGTGCATTTTGCCGGATTTGTTGCATTGATGGTGCTGATGGTTTTTGTCATGTTTAATGATTTACGACAGATTTTTTGAAGAAGCAGCAAGAGGTGTGGCTCAGACGAGTCACACCTCTTATCGTGTATCTTTTATACCAGCTCTGCAATTCGGGATACGCCGACGTAGATCTCAGATATTTTATACCATGTCCGGTAATC
>DNJM01000194.1:0-3771 GCA_003489085.1 Lachnospiraceae bacterium | reverse complement strand
TATACCATGTCCGGTAATCCACTTCGCCGGTTTCCGGAAGACCGAAGACGCTTTGGAACTTTGTAACGGAAGCAGCAGTGGCCGGACCATAGATACCATCTGCAGTGATTTTAGGGATGGCCGGATAGGCATCGGCAATGACATTAAGCTGTTCCTGCATCTGTCGGACCTTATCTCCGGAACTGCCGTTTGTCAATACATAACCGGGCCAGGAGGATGGTATGCCGGAAATTTCCTGTGCCGTATTGATATACATATCGTCTCCATAATAGTAACGCAGAATCTGGATCGGAGTATAGCCTTCATCTCCCAGATATTTGCTTCCCCACTGTGTCATCCAGTTTGGGCACTGTACCCGCCTGCCGTCACAGTACTGTGTCAGGATTGGCTGGCGGACATTTGGACGGGAGAGATAGTCAGCAAAAAGCTCATCGACGATCAGAGAGATTGTGTCATAGACATTCCGATTAGGAATCCATTTATGATCAAAGGCCGTGGAAGAGGTAATTGTGAAATCATATCCCTTATTTCGGTACCACTCTGTGTAGACCCGGTTCAAGGTAAAGGACATGATGGCCAGTACATTTGCGCGGATGGTATTGGCCGGCCAGGTGGCGTAGATTTCACTGGAGGCGACGTTCTTGATATAATCTTTATATTTTACATAATAATTTGTGGCAGAACTGTCACGGGGAGAACCGTCATGAACTACGATGTATTCTGGAACGACTACACGGCTTAAGACGATCTCTCCGGTTTCGTTTAGGGGCTTGATTTCTGCCTCTGCAATCTTGGGCGGCCAGTTTCCATACAGTGTATGAGCCGGTATGGTATAGATCTCGGGTGGCTCGGGACCTGGTTCGGCTGGTTTCATAGTAGATTCCTGGAGTGCTGTGACATCGGGCAGGATCTCTGCACCGGAGATGGTAAGCGGCTCGTAGCCGGGCGCTGTGATTTCAAAGGTATATTCTGAATAGGGCTGTTCAGTGGAGCTGGAATCCAGGCTGTATTCCAGAGGTGGTGCAGGAAGTTCGATTGTTTCGGTTCGTCCTTCTGCATTCGTCCGTATAGTTTCGATGGGGGTCTCCGGAATACCTGTATAAGAAATGGTAATGGAAGCATCTGTTATCGGAACGGAAGTGATTTCAGAGGTAAGGCGGAAGCGAAGTTTCCCGAAGTCCGGATGATCCGCCTGTTGTTGTTTCAGAATCATGGGTATCACCTTTATTACATACTCTTATCATATCATATGTGAAAAGACGAGAGATAATGAATTTCCTAGGAAATCTAATAAAAATACAAAAATTTATCTGCAATATTCCGTATACTGAATGAGTCAGATCCATTTGAAGAAGAATAAGGAGGAAACAAAACATGACAAACCGCGAAAATTTTCTCTCATTAATAAAACGACAGGGATATGAGAGGGTACCTGTAGAATTCGAGCTGTGCCCGATTTTGAAGGAGAAAGTGAAAAAAGAGCTTGGGGCAGAGAATTATGAGGAGTATTTTGGCATGCCCTGGAGGAGAGTGGAGCATATCCGGCTGGCAGACAAGGATACAGAAAAATTCCGTAAATATTTTGTGCCGCCGCTTGCGCCGGATGCAACGATCGATCAGTGGGGTGTTGGATATGAAAAATCCCCGGATAGTATGCATATGACAAGAATGCGTCATCCGTTGGAAATGGTGGAGACAATAGAAGAACTGATGGACTATCCATTTCCGGACTACGCTGCAGGAGATGCTTCTCACCAGAAAGCGCAGGCGGATGCCATCAAGGCCAGGGATTTGATTGCGCTTGGAAGCATGCAGTGTACGATATGGGAAAATTCCTGGTATATGCGAAGTATGGAAGAAATGTTCTGCGATATGATGGATGGAGATGAGAAAGCCGCTTATCTGTTGGATAAATCGCTGGAGGCAGCAAAGATCATGGCTAAAGCTTTTATCGAAGCTGGTGTGGATGTACTGTATTTTGGCGATGATATCGGCATGCAGCATACGATTATGATGAGTGAGGAGTTATACTGTGAGTGGCTGAAGCCGAGACTGGCAGAACTGATTGCTTATGCAAAGGGATTAAATCCGGATATTCTGATCTTTTATCATTCCTGTGGGTTTATCGAGCCATTTATACCGCATTTGATTGAAGTGGGTATTGATGTACTGAATCCCATTCAAAGTGAATCTATGGATTTCGCTAAAATCTATCGTACTTATGGGGAGCAGATCTCTTTCCACGGTACGATCGGAACCCAGACGGTAATGCCGTATGGAACTCCGCAGCAGGTAAAGGAAGAGGTGTGGAGAAATCTGGATCTGGCAGGTGAAAAAGGTGGACTTTTCGTGGCACCGACGCATCTTTTGGAGCCGGAGGTTCCGCTTGCGAATATTCTGGCCTATGTGGATGCCTGCAGAGAGTATAAAAGCAAATAGGATAACATAAAAGGGCAGATGCTGTTTCCTTATTTTTTCAGGTTGTGTCCGGCGGAAGGATATCATATAATGAAGGAGAGAGAAAAGGAGACAGGCGGATGCTGAAAGAGAAAAAAAGAAACCGTGCCAGAAGGCATACTTTGAAACTGTTTCTTGGTTTATGTGTAATGCTGGCAGCAGGTGGATTCCTTGGCAGGAATCTGGCCGGGAGGGTACAGGAGGTAAGTCAGAAGCAGGAGATTCCCTTTGCTCCGATTGTGATCGAAGAGCAGGATGTCAGTGAGCGATATTGTTATACACTTCTTGCTGAAGCGGAACGGAACGTATATAAAGAACTGCTGCAGGGAATACAGGACGGCGAATCCGAAATCTATGTACATTTATCAGATCCAGGGAGGGTCAATGAGATCTATCGATATGTGCTGACAGATTATCCCGAGCTGTTCTGGTGTGATGGAAGTACGAGAACGACCTCTTATACGATTCCCGAAGAATATTCCGTAGTAGAACCGGGGTATTCAGTATCCGGAACGGAGCTGGAAATGCGGAGGGCACAGATAGAGAATGCTGCCGATGCATTCTTTGCCTCGGTATCGGATGAATTGAGTGAATACGAGAAGATAAAACTGGTGTATGAATATATTATCAATACGGTAGAGTATAATGCGTCGGCACCGGAAAATCAGAACATTTACAGTGTATTTGTCAATCGGGAATCCGTATGTGCCGGTTATGCGAAGGCGACACAGTATCTGTTGAATCGTATGGGAATCTTCTGTACATATGTGACCGGCACGGTAAGAGGAGGCGATACACATGCCTGGAATATTGTCCGGTGTGATGGTGCATACTATCATGTAGATACTACCTGGGGAGATCCGGTGTTTCTGATGGCAGAGAATTCGGTTCCACAGGCAGAGCAGTATATCAATTATGATTATCTGTGCTGTCCGGATCAGGAGCTGTATCGGACGCATACGCCGGATGACCGGACCCAGTATCCGGCATGTACGGAAACCACCTATGAATACTATCGAATGAATGGAATGTATTATGAAATGGCTGACCGGGAGCAGATGATGGAGGTGCTGCAGCGGTCGATTGAAGCAGGCAGCAGCCAGGTGTCCTTTAAATATCCGGATCAGACAGTTTATCAGCAGGCAAGAGAACTCCTTTTTAATGGAGTGCTGGAAGAGGCAGCACAGTATCTGGGCAGGTGGTACGCACTTTCTTCTGTCAGCTACTATTACCAGGAAGATGAAGAGGCTGCCAGAATCACGATTTTCTGGCAGTATGAATAGGTCAGCATCTTAGAGTATAATTATCATTGGC
>DNJM01000015.1:11057-12695 GCA_003489085.1 Lachnospiraceae bacterium | reverse complement strand
CACAATCTGTAATATGGAAAATATCGATCCGGTAGGTGTTCATACCGGTGACAGTATCGTTGTAGCTCCCTCTCAGACGCTGGCGGATAAGGAGCACCAGATGCTGCGGACCTCTGCACTGAATATCATTACGGAGCTGAATATTACCGGAGGCTGCAACGTGCAGTATGCACTGCATCCGGACAGCTTTGAGTACTGCGTGATTGAGGTAAATCCGCGTGTCAGCCGTTCTTCCGCACTGGCATCCAAGGCAACCGGATATCCGATTGCAAAGGTAGCGGCAAAGATTGCGCTGGGTTATACACTGGATGAGATCCCGAATGCCATCACGAAGACCACGTTTTCCAGCTACGAACCGACATTGGACTACTGCGTGGTAAAATTACCACGTTTGCCGTTTGATAAATTCATCAGCGCAAAGAGAACCTTGACGACGCAGATGAAGGCGACGGGAGAGGTCATGAGTATCTGTGACAATTTTGAAGGTGCCCTGATGAAGGCTATCCGCTCACTGGAGCAGCATGTAGACAGTCTTTTATCCTATGATTTTTCTGCACTGGATAAAGAACGCCTGTTAGAACAGCTGGAAGTTGTGGATGACAGACGGATCTGGGTAATTGCAGAGGCGATCCGGAAGGGCATCAGCTATGATGAAATTTACCGGATTACGAGGATTGACCGCTGGTTTATCGATAAGATAGTTTCGCTGGTAAAGATGGAACAGATCCTGCAGAAGGGCAATCTGACGATACCGGTATTAAGAGAAGCGAAACGAATGGAATTCCCGGATTATCTGATAGCCCGTCTTTCCGGTACGACGGAAGACGCGGTGAAGAAGCTGCGTCTGGCAAACGGCATTATTCCGGCTTACCGTATGGTAGATACCTGTGCAGCAGAATTTAAAGCATCTACGCCGTACTATTATTCTGTATACGGCGGTGAAAATGAAGTCGAAGAGACCAATGCGAAAAAGAAGGTTCTGGTACTTGGTTCGGGTCCGATTCGGATTGGCCAGGGAATCGAATTTGACTTCTGCTCTGTACATTGTACCTGGGCTTTTGAAAAGGAAGGCTATGAAACGATTATTGTTAATAATAACCCGGAAACTGTAAGTACGGATTTTGATATCGCGGATAAGCTGTATTTTGAACCTCTGACACCGGAAGATGTGGAAGCCATTGTCAATCTGGAAAAGCCGGATGGCGCGGTGGTACAGTTCGGCGGACAGACTGCCATCAAGCTGACGGAAGCACTGATGAAGATGGGTGTTCCGATTCTGGGAACTTCTGCAGAAAATGTGGATGCGGCAGAGGACCGTGAGCTTTTCGATGAGATTCTGGAGAAGTGTGGTATTCCAAGACCGAAGGGAGGTACTGTATTCACTGCTGAAGAAGCGAAAAAGGTGGCGAATGAGCTGGGGTATCCGGTACTCGTCAGACCATCCTACGTGCTGGGCGGACAGGGAATGCAGATCGCTATCGGCGATCATGATATCGAGGAATTTATCGGCATTATCAATCGGATTGCACAGGATCATCCAATTCTGGTAGATAAATATCTGGTTGGAAAAGAGATCGAAGTCGATGCTGTATGCGATGGCGAGGATATACTGATTCCGGGTATTATGGAGCATATTGA
>DNJM01000015.1:8839-10788 GCA_003489085.1 Lachnospiraceae bacterium | reverse complement strand
TCCGGGTATTATGGAGCATATTGAACGGGCAGGCATTCATTCCGGAGACAGTATTTCCGTTTATCCGGCGAAGAGCCTGACGGAAAAGACGAAGAAAACAATCGAAGAATATACCAGACGGCTGGCACAGTCCCTGCATGTCATCGGTCTGATCAATATCCAGTTTATCGTATGCGGAGAAGAAGTCTATGTGATTGAGGTAAATCCGCGTTCCAGCCGTACCGTTCCGTATATCAGCAAGGTGACAGGAATTCCGATTGTGCCGTTGGCAACCAAGGTCATCACCGGAAGCAAGATCCGTGAGCTGGGTTATACACCTGGTCTGCAGAAGGAAGCAGGATACTTTGCAGTTAAGATGCCGGTATTTTCTTTTGAGAAGATCCGTGGAGCAGATATCAGTCTGGGACCGGAGATGAAATCCACCGGAGAATGCCTGGGAATAGCAAAGACCTTTGACGAGGCGCTGTATAAGGCATTTTTAGGGGCAGGTATCAATCTTCCGAAGTATAAGAATATGATTATGACCGTAAGAGATTCCGAAAAGGAAGAAGCAATCGAGATCGGCAGACGGTTTGCCAATATCGGTTATACCATTTATGCTACGAAAGGAACAGCAGATGCACTTCGTGCAGCGGGCGTTCCGGCAAAACCGGTAAAGAAGATCGAGGAAGAATCCCCGAACCTGCTGGATCTGATTCTGGGGCATAAGATTGATCTTGTTATCGATATCCCGCCGCAGGGAGCAGATCATTCCAGAGACGGCTTTGTGATCCGAAGAAATGCAATCGAAACAGGAGTCAATGTTCTGACGGCAATCGATACGGCAGAAGCACTGATTACCAGTCTGGAAAATACCGATCAGCACCATCTGACACTGATTGATATCGCACAGCTGTAAAAGAAAAATTGAAAGAGCATAAAAAGGGCAGCTGTCCTGCAGAGATTCCGGATTCTCTCTGCAGGCAGCTGCCTTTTTCTGCTGCATGTTATACTTTATCTAATATATGTATCATACAGTTTTTTATAAATCGTAAGGTGGATCTCTTCATCCAGAAGAATGCGCCGCAGGATATTCTGAATACATTCATCGTAGATGCTTTTGATCTGCTTTTCGTATTTCTGAATCGCTTCCTGCTCTCCGCGGATGGCATTCAGCAGCAGAGGCTTCAGCTGGGATGGATATTGGTTGTAGCCCGGTGACCAGTAGACCTTGTGGGCTCCCTGTATGCCCCAGAGACGTGGATTCTCGCCCAGGGCGAAGGCCAGACGGCCGAAAATTCTCAGATGATGCATTTCCACCATACTGATTTTCTGAAAAGCTTCGGACAGAGCGGGTTCACATTCACTGATCAGTCCGTTATAGACATAGAGGCTGATGGCAGTCATTTCAGAATTACGGCCGCCCATATTGTCCAGCATGGCACGAGCGTAGGAAGGATTCTGACGTTCGATCTGTATGGCAGGATAGGGTTTGTCAGAAGCATAGAGGATTTTCTTCGGTTTTTCGCCGGCGTGGGATTCATTCATAAAAAATACTCCTTACATAGATTCTGATGCATCTTATGTAAGGAGCAGTGGTTTTATGACACCGGGAAAATGGAATTACGGCAGGCCTTTCCGGGAGCAGCCATCCTTACTATAGCGGGCTTTTTCGTAGCGCTCGTGCAGAAGCTGTATTTCCGTGCTTTCGGTAAGCCCGGCCATTTGTTCCAGCTCAGATGGTGTAGCGGAAGTCAAAGCAGAGTGTGAAATGTGCTCAGCAGAGGAAGAACGTGCAAGTCCGTTCTGAATGGTTTTTTTATAGCGTTTGCGGATCCTGCCATTGGGTGTGAAGTCATTCCATTTCAGCCGGGCTTCATTGGAACGTGGCCTGGAAAGCCGTTCGTGGTGTTCCAGCGGTGTGGAAAAGGTGTCAGAATAGATTTTCTGTTTCCGGTCTCTCCATTCCA
>DNJM01000015.1:7261-8589 GCA_003489085.1 Lachnospiraceae bacterium | reverse complement strand
CCAGGAGCTTATAATAGATGACACAGATCAACTGGTATACGACGATGATGAAGAACACGAGAGCCAGAAGATAGACCAGCAGATTTGCCAGAAAACGCAGTATCTCATTCGGTGCCTGTGTATTCTTCGGAAACAGAGACAGAAGGTCTGGTGTTTCCTCAGACAGGGTCTCAGGAAGCACTTCCTTTGCCCTGGGATGATATACCAGTGCAATCAGGAAACGTATGACATTCAAAAGTAATGTGCCAATGGAGGAGACGAACTCCCGATACGGCAGGAAAGGAAGAACTATCATGGCGAGGGATGTCATAAACAGGAAAAACAGCAAAAACAGCAGATTCATCAACCGGATCTGACGCTCCGGCAGATGGGAAATGTTAGAATTTTGATGAAGGAAGGAAAAAATCTTCCGATAATTCCAGTGTGCCAGATAGATCAGAATTCCACCGAAAAAAAAGTGCGTTCCTACTGTCATGCAGGTCGGAATTTTCACATAATATCCGATCAGGTAGAGCAGAATGGCTGCTGCACCTGCGAACTGGTAAAAGAGCGTACAGGTATGCGTTCCGAAGAATTGCCTGATACGGGTCCATAAGGGAATCGGATTTCGTTTAGCGTTGTCCATAAGGCACCTCCCATCGTGTTACTTTGGCATGCCGGCAGACAGAGAGCGCGGGGCAGTCCATATCATAGTGCAGCGGTGCAATCCACTGACAGCCTTCGCGGCCGCTGCAGAGCTGTTCGTAGGCTTCAATCAAAGCCGGAGACTGGATGTGAGAAACCAGGATGTATACGGTATCCGTATGCCGGTTCTTTTGTTCCTGTTCCAGAACTGAGACAATTCCGGGTGTCGGATGGTGAATGTCAAGCCGTGCCAGCCCCTCCTTGACAGTACGGATATGCTGCAGGGATGCACCATGCTCCAGGTGAAATATCTGCCCATTCAGAAGATCGGTTCCATTACTTAAGATCCGTACAGGAATTCCCCGGCGAAGAAGCCCTTCTGCAAAGGAAGCCAGAATCCGTATGCTTTCCTCCATCAGTGTATCCGGCTGCCAGACTGCATCGGTCTCCAGGTCCAGAATCAGGGTCGCCGAATCATTTGCCGTATAGCCGTTGATATTGACCATTAGCCCGGCTCCCTTGGCAGAGGCTTTCCAGTTGATGGCCTTCATGGGATCATAGATCTGATATTCCCGGATGCCTCGGAATTCGAAAGGATCGGTCAGATGGCTTCGGTTGGTAATGATGGCACCTACCGTATGCTTCAACGGAAGAGAGAGCCTTTCAGGATCTGCAGGAGCCGGATAAACATACAGGTGTGTATA
>DNJM01000015.1:2743-6996 GCA_003489085.1 Lachnospiraceae bacterium | reverse complement strand
GTCGGATAAACATACAGGTGTGTATCAAAAGAATCGTTTTTGATATATTTTTCTGTCATAAACAGATCCTGACCAAGCAGATAAAAGTCTTCAATCCGGTAGTAGCCGCGTTTGGTGCAGGTAAAGGGTAAGGTTCGAGTGACCTGTTCGTAGGGCATGACAGAGAAAATGTCATTTCGGTAAGTGAAGTCTGTTGCAGCAGAATTCTCCTTTTCCAGGAATACCAGAGCCCGGCTGACACTGAAATTGACGCGCAGAGCAATCAGCGGAAGACGCTTCCGGTTTCGGATGACTTCCGTAAGGGAAGAGGCTTCCCCCTCCGTAACAGCCTCGTCCCGGAAGGTGACGATACTTTCTACGCCCCGGAAACACTGCTTCCGGTAAAACAGTGCCTGCAGACGTATCATAAGGAATGCAATCAGTGCAAAAAGAGCAATCTGCATATCAGTGGCTCCAGTCTTCTGTAGGCACGGATACCTGTGACAGTATCTGCTCAATCAGATGGCGGCCGGTGCTTATGTCTCCTGTACCGGAATAGAAGACAAGACGGTGTGCAAGTACCGGAACTGCAAGTGCTTTCACATCTTCGGGAACCACATAACTGCGGCCATGCAGCAAAGCGAAGGCGCGTACCGCCCGAAGGAAAGCCAGGGTGGCACGGGGACTGGCTCCGGCCATAACTTCCTTCGCTGTACGGGTAGCCTGGATGATGTCTACCAGATATTCTTTCAGCAGAGGATGTACATAGACTTCACGGCAGTCCTTTTGGAGCTGAAGCAGATCTTCTGCAGTGCAGACACTCTCAAGTGTCAGCAGCGGATTTTCAGAAAAGTAACGGTCCAGAATGGCAAGCTCTTCCGCTTTGTCCGGGAGCCCCATGGAAATCTGCATCAGAAACCGATCCAGCTGTGCCTCAGGAAGCGGGAAGGTACCGGAAGTTTCTACAGGGTTCTGGGTGGCAATAACGAAAAAAGGTGCCTCCAGTTTGTTGGTGGTGCCGTCTACAGTGACCTGGCGCTCTTCCATACACTCCAGAAGACTGGACTGTGTTCGAGGAGTTGCCCGGTTGATCTCATCGGCCAGCAGAATGTGGCAGAAGACCGGACCGGGGCTGAATATGAATTCTCCGGCCTTCTGATTGTAGTAATGAATTCCTGTAATATCAGAAGGCAGCAGATCCGGTGTGAACTGGATCCGGCCAAAGGAAGCATCAATCGATCTGGCGAGTGCCTTTGCCAGCATGGTTTTCCCGGTACCGGGCATGTCCTCCAGAAGCACATTCCCTTCTGCCAGTAAAGCGGTCAGAAGCAGATCGATGACGGTTTCCTTGCCAATAATAACCTTTTGGATGTTGCTGCGGATTCGCTGCAGCATATCTGTACGTAATGTTTGTTCCATAACTTTTCCTCCATAAATTAATTACACTTCTTTCATTATAGTAGAAAGAAGCGGGAAATACCAGTATGTAAAGAAGGAAGCTGACAGATGATAACAGGACTGATAACAGGCGGCAGCAGTATCGGACTTGCGGCAGGAGGGAAAGCAGGTGTATAATGCTACCATGCCCGGATAGAGTGTGAAACAGTATAAGGAGGAAGGAAATGTATCGGATATTGATCGTGGAGGATGACAGGACGATTGCAGAACTTTTGCAGGAGCATCTGAAAAAATGGGATTATGAGGTAAGGCTGGTACAGGATTTTCAGCATGTGACAGAAGCATTCCGGACATTTGATCCGCAGCTGGTGCTTCTGGATATTCTGCTGCCATTTTTCAATGGTTTTTACTGGTGTACGGAGATCAGGAAGCTTTCCAATGTACCGATCGTATTTCTGTCTTCTGCGGCTGATAATATGAATATTGTGATGGCGATGAATATGGGTGGGGATGATTTTATTGAAAAACCATTTGATCTAAATGTAGTAACGGCGAAGGTACAGGCTATTCTGCGCAGAACCTATGCATTCGGCGGGCAGACCAGTATACTGGAGTGCAAAGGTATCGTGCTGCAGCTTGGTGATGCGACGGTGAACTGGCAGGGACAGCAGCTGGAGCTGACGAAAAATGAATTCAGAATATTGAAGCTGTTGTTCGAGCACGTGGGAAAAATTGTCTCCCGGGATGAAATTATGACCGAACTCTGGGAGAGTGACAGCTATATCGATGATAATACACTGACGGTGAATGTCAACCGGCTTCGGAAGAAGCTGGAGGGAATCGGGCTGACTGATGTGATTCTGACGAAAAAAGGAATCGGATATCTGGTGGAAAAATAAAGGGGGCGGAGGATACATGAAGCAGATGGTATCTTATATACGGAAACGATTACCGGCTATCGTACTGTATATAGCTCTGATCGTGATCGTCCTTTTGATGGGATGGCTGTATGAGATCCCTTCAGAGGGACTTGGGTATACGCTGCTGCTCCTGGCAGTAACAGCGATACTGGCCGGGATACCGGATGCGGCCCGGTACATGCGAAGGCTCAGACAGCTGCAGGATAGTAAAGCACAGCTGCAGGCCGATTTCCCTGAGCTGCCTCCGCCGGAGGATCTGGCGGAAGCCTGCTATCAGGAGATGCTGACACTTCTTTATCAACAGAAAATGGAACTGGAATCGGGAACTGCTATCCGCAGAAAGGAAATGCTGGATTATTATAGTATGTGGGCGCATCAGATTAAAACGCCTTTGTCTGCGATGCATCTGCTTTTGCAGTCTCTGAAGAAAGAGCAGATGGAAAGTATGGAGCAGATAGATCCGGAGGCGTATGAACGCTTTCTTTTCTTTGACCGCGGGTTGTCTGTGGAGCTTTTTAAGACAGAACAGTATGTGGAGATGGTATTGTCCTATCTGCGGATGGAAGAGATGGGGAACGATCTGCTGCTGAAAAGCTATGCTGTAGAGCCGCTGGTACGACAGGCAGTGCGGAAATATTCCCAGATGTTTATTGCAAAAGGTATCTGTCCGGTCGTCGGAGAACTTTCAGGAGAAGTGTTGACGGATGAAAAGTGGATTTCTTTTGTGATAGAACAGATCCTTTCCAACGCAGTGAAATACACAGAGCAGGGAACGGTTTTTCTTGGGATGGAGGGGACTACCCTTGTGATCCGGGATACCGGCATCGGCATTCGCAAAGAGGATCTTCCGAGAATATTTGAGAAGGGATTTACCGGTTATAATGGCCGTACGGATAAAAAGTCTACGGGGATTGGACTGTATCTGTGCAGACAGGTGTTGGAAAAGCTGGGGCATACCATTCGAATCGAGTCAGCTCCCGGAAAAGGAACAGAGGTGCGGATTGCCTTTGGGAGAACAAAAGTGGATTTTCGGGATTGATCTCCGCAGGAAGCGTACAGGATGCGGAATATTTGCAATGTGACAAAAATGAAAGATTGGAACGGGAAATGTAAGCCAATATTATGGCAGAGCATATCCCGTTTTTTTATAATCAAATCAGAAATGAAGAAGAAGGGAGCATCATCGTATGGCACTGTTAGATGTAAAAAATGTGAAAAAGATATATATAACACGTTTTGGGGGGAATCAGGTAGAAGCGCTGCGCAATGTGAATTTTTCTGTAGAAGAAGGTGAATTCGTTGCGATTATGGGAGAATCCGGATCCGGAAAAACCACGCTTTTGAATATTATGGCGGCATTGGATAAGCCGACCAGCGGCAGGGTGTTTTTAAAGGGGCATGACCTTAGCGGTGTACGGGAAAAGGAAATAGCCGCTTTCCGGAGACAGAATCTGGGATTCGTCTTCCAGGATTTCAACCTGTTGGATACCTTTTCCATTCAGGATAATATTTTTTTGCCGTTGGTGCTGGCCGGAAAGGAATATGGAGAAATGCAGGCGAAGCTTCAGCCGATTGCGGTGAAGCTGGGGATCGGAGCGCTTCTGAATAAATTCCCTTATGAAGTATCCGGCGGACAAAAGCAGCGGGCAGCGGTAGCGAGGGCACTGATTACGGAGCCGAAGCTGGTGTTGGCAGATGAGCCGACCGGGGCATTGGATTCCCGGGCTTCAGACGAATTGCTGCACCTGTTTTCCCGGATCAATCAGGAAGGGCAGACCATTCTTATGGTTACGCATAGCGTAAAGGCTGCCAGCCATGCGAACAGAATTCTGTTTATCAAGGATGGCGAGGTGTATCACCAGCTGTATCGGGGGAATATGAAGAACGACGAGCTTTATCAGAAGATTTCAGATACGCTGGCCATATTGACTTCAGGAGGTGAGTCCCGTGCGTAAA
>DNJM01000015.1:0-2445 GCA_003489085.1 Lachnospiraceae bacterium | reverse complement strand
AGTCCCGTGCGTAAAGGTTTCTATGGAAAGCTTGCCATTACGAATATTCGGAAAAACCACCGGACCTATATTCCGTATATTCTTACCTGTATAATAACGGTAATGATGTTTTACATCATTCATTCCATTTCAATAAATGAAAGTGTACAGACATCCGTGCGCTTAGCCAGTACTATGAAAATGGCGGCGGATATTACAGCGGTGTTTTCCGTCATTTTCTTATTTTACACCAACAGCTTTCTGATCCGGAAGCGGAAAAGAGAAATCGGACTATACAATATTCTGGGACTGGAAAAGCGGCATATCGGGCGAATGCTGGGAATGGAGACGCTGATCACATCGGCTGTCAGTATCGTGTCCGGACTGCTTCTGGGCATGGCCTTTAGTAAGCTGCTCTTCATGTTCCTGCTGAAGATGATTCAAATTCCGGTCAATATGGCATTTGCCGTGGAAAAGGCATCTGCGATCGGTACAGGAAAGCTGTTTGCAGTCATTTTCCTGCTGACCTTTTTCTGTGATCTGTGGCAGATTAAGAGCAGCAGTCCGATTGAATTGCTGCAGGGAAGTAATGTGGGAGAACGCGAGCCGAAAACCAAGATTCTGCTGACTGTATTCGGGTTGGTTACGCTGGGAACCGGTTATGCGATTGCACTTCTGACCAGGTCGCCTCTGACAGCTTTGGGGAACTTTTTCATTGCAGTGATTCTGGTCATTTTGGGGACCTATGCCCTTTTTACAGCAGGAAGTATTGCGCTGCTGAAGCTGCTGCGCCGCAATAAAAAATTCTATTATCAGACCCGCCATTTTACGGCTGTTTCCGGAATGATGTACAGGATGAAGCAGAATGCGGCCGGACTGGCAACGATCTGTATCCTGAGTACCATCGTACTGGTCATGCTGTCGTGCAGCTGTTCCTTGTATTTTGGAATGCGGGATGTACTATATAACAGATTCCCGGGAGAGGTGAAGGTCGTAAGCCGTGCATTTACAGAAGAATCGGAGCAGAAGCTGCGAGGGGATATTGACCAGATTCTGAATGAAAATGGACTGGCGCGTACCTGGACAGCCGGATTTCACAGGGTATCTATGACGGTACAGGAAACACTGGAGAATGGATTTACAGCCGGCCTGTCGGAAGAAGGAACTTCGGCATTTTCACCTTCATTGATTCTGGTTCCGGTAGAAGAACTGAATGCATTGACCGGAGAAAACTATCAGCTGCAGCCGGATGAAATTATCTTTTATACGACAGAAAAAGAATTATATGGGAAAACAGAAATCCAGCTGAATGGAAGAAGCTTTCGTGTGAAGAAAGAACTGGACGATCTGCAGATAGACAGGAAGTCTGCGAATGGGGCGAGTGTGGATTATTATTTTTTTACTGCGGATGCAGATATCATCCGGGAATTGTCGGGAACTTCGGCAACCGCTTTCCTGTATGAATTCGAACTGCAGGGCAGTGAAAAGCAGATTGAGGCAGCCGAGAAAGAGATAACAGGTCTCCTGAATGGAGAAATGGCAGATGGTTCCTACAATTATGTGGAATGCCGGACGTTATCAAAAGCAGGATTCTATGGAACCTATGGTGGCATTCTGTTTATCGGCGTTTTCCTGGGGATCCTTTTTGTAATGGCAACGGTTCTGATTATGTACTATAAACAGATCACGGAAGGCTATGAGGATAAAGAGCGTTATGCCATTATGAAAAAGGTAGGTATGAGTACACGGGAGATTCGACAGTCGATCCGAAGTCAGATTCTGATTGTATTTTTCCTGCCGCTTCTGATGGCGATTCTCCATATTACAGTTGCCTTTCCGGTGATTACGAAGCTTCTTGGTATTCTGAACCTGACTAATGTACCGCTCTTTCTCGTTACAACGATCATTACGGTATGCGCCTTTGCAGTGATGTATATCATTGTATTTGCATTGACGGCAAGAGAGTATTATCGTATTGTGCGATAGAGAAGAAAACAATGCAAAAAACCCTTTATGTCCGTATCAGTAAAGGAAAAAATGTGATATGCTAAGAAATAACGATATCATAAGGAGGACAAGACATATGACAAGAGCAGAGGAAAGAGCCACGGAACGGGTAGAGCATGCCAATGGTGGCACCGGTCATTTATTAAAAGAAATGCTGCTGACCAGAGAGCAGATGGGAGAAGGCTGTCGGATGTTTGCGCGGGTGACTCTGGAAGAGGGCTGCGAGCTTGGCTATCACGAACACCATGGGGAAACGGAAACCTATTATATTCTTAGTGGTCATGGCATTTATAATGATAATGGAACCGAGATCGAAGTCGGTCCTGGAGATGTAACCTTCTGCGCAGACGGATGCGGGCATGGCCTGAAGAATACAGGAACGGAAGAGATTGCATTTATAGCGTTGATTTTGAAGTAAGGGACGCAATATGCACCCTGCAGGCTGCTCCGAAGCAGTGG
>DNJM01000145.1:13383-16385 GCA_003489085.1 Lachnospiraceae bacterium | reverse complement strand
TATTGTATTTGAATTTGACCAGACAGTCGTTGTATCCCGCCTGATTGAAGGAGAATATTTCCGGATTGACCAGATGTTATCAAATGACTATGAAACAAAAGTAAAAATCAATAAAAAAGAATTTTTAAATTGTATTGACCGTGCAACACTTTTGGTAAAAGAAGGAGATAAGAAGCCGATTATTATCAATATCGGCGATGAAACCATGCAGCTGATGATCAAATCTCAGATCGGATCTATGGACGAAGAAATTTTCATAGAAAAAGAGGGAAAAGATCTGCTGATTGGCTTTAATCCTAAATTCCTGATTGATGCACTTCGGGTAATTGATGATGAGGAGATCAGCCTGTTCCTGATGAATCCAAAGGCGCCTTGTTTTATTAAAGACGAAGAGGAATCCTATATTTACCTGATTCTTCCGGTTAATTTTAATGCAGCAATTTAATGTTCAGAAAGGAATCAATATGCAGGAAATCAGAATAAAAGATGAGTTTATTAAGCTTGGCCAGGCTATGAAGTTGGCCGGCCTGGTGGATTCCGGAGTAGATGCGAAAATAGCCATTCAGGATGGGCTTGTAAAGGTCAACGGAACGGTTGATACCAGACGGGGAAAAAAGTTGTATGAAGGAGATATCTTTTCCTATCAGTCTCAAGATGTTAAAATTATCAGATAAGTTGGTCACAGTATGATTATTAAATCATTAAAGTTAAAGAATTTTCGTAATTATGAGCTTTTGTCACTGGATCTGAATCAAGCAACAAATATATTTTACGGCGATAATGCGCAGGGAAAGACGAATATTCTGGAAGCTGTTTATCTGTGCGGGACAACAAAATCTCACAGAGGCACGAAGGATCGGGATATGATCCGGTTTGGAGAAGAGGAATCGCATATCGAGGTAGTAGTAGAAAAGGGAAATGTCCCTTATCAGATTGATATGCATTTGAAAAGGAACAGTCCAAAGGGGATTGCCATTGACAAGGTGCCGATTCGAAGAGCAAGTGAGTTATTCGGTATGCTTCATCTTGTTTTTTTCTCACCGGAGGATCTGAATATCATAAAAAATGGTCCTGCAGAAAGAAGACATTTCATTGATCTGGAGTTGTCGCAGCTTGATAAAGTATATTTAAGCCATCTTTCCAGTTATCAAAGAATTGTGAATCAGAGAAATCGTCTTCTGAAGGACATGTACGACAGGAAGGAGCTTCTGGATACCCTGGACATCTGGGATATGCAGCTGGCAGATTATGGACAGCGGATCATAGAGAGAAGAAAGCAGTTTGTAGAAGAAATAAATGAAATTGTACAGGAGATTCACAGTAAGCTGACGGGGGAAAAAGAAACACTCCGTCTTTCCTATGAATCTTCTTCTGCAGAAATACCGCTTTACGATGCGATTCGAAGAAATAGGGAAAGAGATATCCGGATGAAGAGTACATCTGTCGGACCCCATCGGGATGATATCTGTTTTCTGTCGGATACGCTGGATATTCGGAAATATGGTTCCCAGGGACAGCAGAGAACAGCGGCATTGTCTCTGAAATTATCGGAGATTGAGCTGGTAAAAAGGGTAATACATGATACACCTGTGTTATTACTTGACGATGTATTGTCTGAACTGGACAAACATCGGCAAAACTATTTACTGGACAGTATCCATGAGGTACAGACTCTGATTACCTGTACAGGTCTGGAAGAGTTTGTAAATCATAGATTTTCTGTCAATAAGGTTTTTTTTGTAAAAAATGGAATCGTAACAAGAGAAAATTAGGAGGAATATTATGGGAAGTACAGTGAGTACGGATACAGTATATGGTGCTGACCAGATCCAGGTATTGGAGGGACTGGAAGCAGTAAGGAAAAGACCTGGTATGTACATAGGAAGTACGTCGGCGAGGGGTCTTCATCATCTTGTATATGAGATTGTAGATAATGCCGTCGATGAAGCACTGGCCGGATATTGTAACACAATAGATGTTTCTATCAATCCGGATAATTCCATTACTGTTATTGATAATGGACGTGGTATTCCGGTTGGAATTAATCATAAGACAGGGCTTCCGGCAGTAGAAGTTGTATTTACTGTACTGCATGCCGGCGGGAAGTTCGGCGGCGGAGGATATAAAGTATCCGGTGGTCTGCACGGAGTAGGTGCATCTGTTGTAAATGCACTCTCTGTCTGGCTGGAGGTTGAAGTCCGTATCGACGGAAAGGTCTATAAGCAGCGTTATGAGCGCGGAAAAGTAGTACAGAAGCTGGAAGTCATCGGTACCTGTGACCCGGAGGTAACGGGTACAACAGTATCCTTCCTTCCGGATGATACTATTTTCGAGGAAACGGTATTTGACTATGATACATTGAAACTCAGACTGCGGGAAACTGCATTTCTGACCAAAGGGCTTCGAATTGATCTGCGTGACAAAAGAGAAGGAAAGGAAAGAGAGCATAAGTTCCACTATGAAGGCGGGATTAAGGAATTCGTGCAGTATTTAAACCGCAGCAACACAAGTCTGTATGAGCAGATCATATATTGTGAGGGTATGAAAGACGGCGTACAGGTAGAGGTTGCAATGCAGCATAATGATTCCTATACGGATAATACCTATGGCTTTGTAAATAACATTACGACGCCGGAGGGTGGTACCCATATTATAGGCTTTCGGAATGCTCTGACCAAGACCTTTAATGACTATGCAAGAAAGAATAAACTGTTAAAGGACAGTGAACCGAATCTGTCCGGAGAAGATATCAGAGAAGGTTTGACGGCAATCGTCAGTGTGAAGATCGAGGATCCGCAGTTTGAAGGGCAAACGAAGCAGAAGCTGGGAAACAGTGAGGCCAGAGGTGCAGTAGACAGTGTCGTCAGTACACAGCTGGAAATCTTCCTGGAGCAGAACCCGAATGTAGCAAAAATGACGATTGAAAAATCTGTTCTGGCGCAGCGTGCCAGAGAAGCAGCCAGAAAAGCAAGAGAGCTGACCAGAAGAAAATCAGCTCTGGA
>DNJM01000145.1:12899-13089 GCA_003489085.1 Lachnospiraceae bacterium | reverse complement strand
GACCAGAAGAAAATCAGCTCTGGACAGTATGGCGCTTCCGGGAAAGCTGGCAGATTGTTCTGATAAGGATCCGCGTAACTGCGAGATCTATATCGTAGAGGGAGATTCCGCAGGTGGTTCTGCAAAGACTGCCAGAGACCGTGCGACGCAGGCTATTCTTCCTCTTCGCGGTAAGATTCTGAATGTCGAG
>DNJM01000145.1:12486-12619 GCA_003489085.1 Lachnospiraceae bacterium | reverse complement strand
AGCAAGGCTGGATAAAATCTACGGCAATGCGGAGATTAAGGCCATGATTACGGCATTTGGTACAGGAATCCATGATGATTTCGATATCACAAAGCTGCGGTATCATAAAATCATTATCATGACCGATGCCGAT
>DNJM01000145.1:461-12202 GCA_003489085.1 Lachnospiraceae bacterium | reverse complement strand
ATCATTATCATGACCGATGCCGATGTGGACGGTGCTCATATCAGTACACTGCTCCTTACCTTCCTGTATCGGTTTATGCCGGAATTGATCAAACAGGGGCATGTATATCTGGCACAGCCGCCGCTTTATAAGCTGGAAAAGAATAAAAAAGTATGGTATGCGTACAGTGATCCGGAGCTGGATGCCATTTTAAAAGAAGTCGGAAGAGATCAGAATAATAAGATTCAGCGTTATAAAGGTCTGGGAGAAATGGATGCAGAGCAGCTGTGGGATACGACCATGGATCCGCAGCACCGGATTCTGAAACGCGTCGTGATGGATGATGAGACATCCTCTGAGCTGGATCTGACTTTTACTACCCTGATGGGAGATAAAGTAGAACCGCGGAAGGAATTTATCGAGGAAAATGCAAAATATGTACAGAATCTTGACATCTAACAGCTAAGGAGAATCGAACATGGAAGATAATATATTTGACAAAGTTCATGAAGTGGACTTAAAGAAAACAATGGAAACTTCTTACATCGATTATGCAATGAGTGTCATTGTGTCCCGTGCACTTCCAGATGTAAGAGATGGATTAAAGCCAGTACAGAGACGTATTCTGTACTCTATGATTGAACTGAATAACGGACCGGACAAGCCGCATAGAAAGTGTGCGCGTATTGTCGGGGATACAATGGGTAAATACCATCCGCATGGAGACAGCTCCATCTATGGAGCTCTGGTCAATATGGCACAGGAATGGTCTACCCGTTATCCTCTTGTTGATGGACATGGGAACTTTGGATCTGTCGATGGAGACGGTGCTGCGGCCATGCGTTATACAGAGGCAAGGCTGAGCAGGATTTCTATGGAGTTAACGGCTGATCTGAACAAAAATACAGTAGATTTTACGCCGAACTTTGATGAAACAGAGAAAGAGCCTTCTGTATTGCCGTCCCGTTTTCCGAATCTTCTGGTAAATGGCGGATCCGGTATTGCGGTAGGTATGGCAACGAATATCCCGCCGCATAATCTTCGTGAAGTAATTAATGCGGTTGTGAAGATTATTGATGACCAGATCGAAGAAAATGGTGAAACAACGATAGAAGATATTCTGAAGATCATAAAAGGACCTGATTTTCCAACCGGAGCTACAATTCTGGGAACCAGAGGAATCGAAGAGGCATACCGAACCGGCCGTGGAAAGATCCGGGTACGTGCAGTCAGCAATATTGAACCAATGGCAAATGGAAAGAATCGGATTGTTGTTACGGAGCTTCCTTATCTGGTGAATAAGGCAAGGCTGATTGAAAAGATTGCAGAACTGGTACGGGATAAGAAAATAGATGGTATTACGGATCTAAGTGATCAGTCCAGCCGGGAAGGTATGAGGATCTGTATTGAGCTGAGAAGAGATGCAAATCCGAATGTCATTTTGAATCAGCTTTATAAGCATACACAGATGCAGGATACCTTTGGTGTGATTATGCTTGCTCTGGTAAATAATGAGCCTAAGGTACTGACACTGTTAGATATTCTGAAGCATTATCTGGCACATCAGGAAGATGTAGTTACCAGACGTACCAAATACGATCTGAATAAGGCACAGGAACGTGCCCATATCTTAAAGGGATTACTTATTGCTCTGGATCATATCGATGAGGTGATCCGGATTATCCGTGGTTCTAAGACGGTTCAGATCGCAAAAGAGGAATTGATCAGGCAGTTTGATCTGGATGATGTACAGGCACAGGCGATTGTGGATATGCGTCTGCGTGCACTGACCGGTCTGGAAAGAGAAAAGCTGGAAGCGGAATATGCCGAGCTGATGAAACGAATCGAAGAACTGCAGGCGATTCTGGCAGACCGTAAGATTTTACTTGGCGTCATCCGGGAAGAAATAATTGTCATTCGTGATAAATACGGCGATGAAAGAAGAACTGCAATTGGATTTGATGAGTATGACATTTCTACAGAAGATCTGATTCCGAAGTCCAATGTTGTTATTACGATGACAAAGATGGGTTATATAAAGAGAATGAGCGTGGATACCTTTAAGAGCCAGAACCGCGGCGGCAAGGGTATTAAAGGAATGCAGACCCTGAATGATGATTATGTAGAAGAACTCTTTATGACCTCTTCTCATCATTATCTCATGTTCTTTACCAATACCGGCCGGGTATACCGTTTGAAGGCATATGAGATTCCGGAGGCCGGAAGAACTGCAAGGGGAACAGCTATTATTAATCTGCTGCAGCTGCAGCCGGATGAAAAGATTACGGCTGTCATTCCAATTGCGGAATATGAACCGGGACATTATCTCTTTATGGCAACAAAGAAGGGGCTTGTGAAGAAAACTGCAATTGAAGATTATGAAAACATCCGTAAGACAGGTCTGGCAGCGATCACATTGCGGGAAGATGATGAACTGATTGAAGTAAAATTCACAGATGACAACAGAGATATTCTTTTAGTCACCAAGTATGGTCAGTGCATTCGGTTCGATGAAAAGGATGTACGTGCAACGGGAAGAACCTCTATGGGTGTCCGTGGTATGAATTTAAGTGACCGGGATGAAGTTGTCGGTATGCAGCTGAATACACAGGGAGAATATCTTCTGACCGTATCGGAAAAGGGTATGGGCAAGTTGACCTATATGGATGAGTTTACAAGACAGAACCGTGGCGGCAAGGGTGTAAAATGCTATAAAATTACGGAAAAAACCGGAAATGTAGTCGGTGTGAAAGCAGTAGATCATGAAAATGAGATTATGATTATTAATACAGAGGGTATTATTATCCGTATGGAATGCTCTACAATCTCTATTCTGGGAAGAATTACATCCGGTGTGAAGCTGATCAATCTGAATGGAGATGTGAAAGTAGCAAGTATTGCAAAAGTAAGAGAAACTCAGGAAGAGGAAGAAGAAGAAACAGAATCATGACAATGCTTTTTGAAATGGAACGGATGCAAAGGCTCTCCAGAGATCTGAAAAAATTAATCTATACGGATACTTGTCCTATTACATACTATAAAGTATTTTATGGTGAGAAAAAGGACGGTTATTGCTGTCCGACGGATACCTGGGATGAGATCGCAATTGATACGGTATGGAAGAATACGGATGAACACAGATGGTACAGAACACATTTTACGATTCCGGAGGAAATGGATGGAAAGCATGTAGAATTCAGATTCCGAACAGCAGGTATCGATAATGGGGAGGATATGACAAATCCGCAGATGCTTTTTTATCTGAATGGAGAAATCCGTCAGGGGATTGATCTGCATCATAGAGAAGTGACAGTTTCCTTCTGCGCAAAAGCCGGGGATACTTATGAAGCAGCCTTTTATGTATACAGTGGAAGTGAACCGGGTGATTTGATTCTGTATACAGATCTGGCAGTAGTCGATGATCTGATACAGAAGGTATATTATGATTTTCAGGTGCCGACGGAATCTGCAAGAGTACTGCAGCATGTGGATCCTGAGAATCACCGCAGGATTCTGAAGAAGCTGGCACCGGCTGCGGAAAAGCTGGATCTGCGAAAACCATATTCCAACGGGTTCTATGAATCTCTGAAAGAGGCTGATGTCATTCTGGAGCAGGCATTCTATCATGATGAGGAAGAGGAGTCTTCAGAGCTGAAGGAAGGTGAACCGATTGTATCTGCCATCGGGCACACTCATATTGATATTGCCTGGCTCTGGACGGTGGCACAGACACGGGAAAAGGTACTGCGCAGCTTTTCTACAGTGCTGCAGTTGATGGAACAATATCCGGACTATACCTTTATGTCCAGTCAGCCGATTCTATATGCCTTTGTAAAAGAACAGGAACCGTGGCTGTATGCCAGAATTCAGGAACGGATCAAGGAAGGCCGCTGGGAGGTAGATGGTGCCATGTGGCTGGAGCCGGACTGTAATCTGCCATGTGGAGAATCTCTTGTGCGGCAGATTTTAAAGGGACATCAATTTATCAAAGAAGAATTTGAAAAAGAGAGCAAGTCTCTGTGGCTTCCGGATGTATTCGGGTATTCTGCTGCTTTGCCGCAGATTTTAAAGAAGAGCGGCATCTCATATTTTATGACGAATAAGCTGACCTGGAATCAGTATAATGAACTGCCGAACGACACCTTTCTGTGGAAAGGAATTGACGGCAGTGAGATATTTGTATTTATGCCGACCTCCTGTGCTTATACGAAGATCTTCGGTTCCGGAAAGCCATTGAATGAGATTCATAATTCTACCACCTATACCGGCAACCTGGATCCGGACTATGCACTGGGAACCTTTAAGCGTTTCCAGAATAAGGATCTCAGTGAACATACCCTGCTTCTCTATGGCTATGGAGACGGGGGCGGTGGTCCGACAAAAGAAATGCTGGAGAATGGAAAGCGTCTGAAGCATAGGATTCCGGGGATTCCAAGGGTTGTTCAGGAAAAGGAAGGAGATTTCTTTGATGCATTTTACAAAGAAGTTAAGGAGAATCCGGAACTTCCTTCCTGGACAGGAGAATTGTATTTTGAATTCCATCGTGGAACGTATACTTCTATGGCAAAAAATAAGAGGAACAACCGGAAGAGCGAGATTCTTTATGAGCAGCTGGAAACCTTATCCTGTATGGGGAAAAAATTCGGTATACAATGTCCGACAGAAATCCTCCAAAAAGGATGGAATACGATTCTGATCAACCAGTTCCACGACATCATTCCGGGAACGTGTATTGAACCGGTATATGAGAATACAGATCTGGAATATCAGGAGATTATGGAAGCAGGACAACAGGAAATCCGAAGGATGACGGAAGAGATCGCCAAACAGGTTTCCGTAGGTCTATGCGGCAGAACATTAACTGTATTTAATACCCAGGGCTACTGCAGAGATGATGTGATTATCCTTCCGAAAAAAGAGAATGGAATCATAAGCAGCATGGATTCTATTCTGGCAAAGGATGGTACAAGCTTACCTATACAGTGTCTGGAGAATGGAGATTATATTTGCTATCTGAAGAAGCTTCCTGCATTTGGCTGTCAGACATTTTTCATACAGGAAAATGCAGAAAAAGCGGAGCCTCCTGCGCATAAGGATTCTTATGGCTTATATATGACGGCAAATGGATGTATATTTGAAAATAAATATTTCAGAGCCATATTTGATAAAAAGATGGAATTGACTTCTCTGTATGAAAAAGAACAGGAAAGAGAATTTTTAAAAGAGGGCCGAAGAGGAAATGTGATAACTGCCTATGAGGATCGCCCGATCAACTGGGACAACTGGAATATTGATCCATTTTATCGAAAGAAGCCATACGAAGCAGACTGGCATTCTGTGCCCGAACTGACAGAATGCGGACCGGTGCGCAGTACAGTAAGAATCCGGCATGGTTTTCAAGATTCAGTGGTGACACAGGAAATCCATTTCTATCCGGAACTTCCAAGAATCGATTTTGAAACCCATGCAGACTGGAAGGAACACAATGTTCTGTTAAAGGTGAATTTCCCGACAAATATCAATGCTGCGAAAGCAGCATATGAGATTCAGTTTGGAAATGTGGAGCGGGAAACCACCTGTAACCACAGCTATGATACAGCTAAGTTTGAGGTATGTGCACATAAGTGGGCTGATCTGTCCGAAAACAGTGCCGGAGTCAGCCTGCTGAATGACTGTAAATACGGACACAGTATCCGAAATGGTGAAATGGAGATTACTTTGATAAAAGCAGGCACCTATCCAAATCCGAACGCAGATATTGGCAAGCATGAATTTGTTTATTCTGTATATCCTCACAGTGGTCGATGGCAGGAAGCATATACAATTGAACAGGCATATAATCTGAATGTACCATTACTTGCAGTAGTGAGAAAGGAAAAAGATACAGTATCCTCAACAGAGGGAAAAGTAGTACCTCCTCAAAAGGAATTGGTCTCCTGCAGCCATAAAAATTGCTTTGCAGAGGTAATCAAACCAGCGGAAGACGGGAATGGATTCATTCTTAGAATGTATGAGAATCGGAACAGCCGGACAAAGGCAAGGATTCAGATAAATATACCGTTTGAAAGGATTTATGAGTGTAATCTGCTGGAAGAAAATGAAAGGGAAATTCCGGTAAATGATGGAAGCTTTGAAATCGTATTTTTGCCATACGAAATAAAAAGTTTTCGAATTCAATAGAATAAGATATTCCATTTTTTCTCTGTTTTCATGTATAATAAGCAAAGGGAATTGGCTTGTTACAACATTCTGAACAGTGGAGGAAGAGAATATGTCCGAAAAGACAATTAAAAAAGTACGCTGCAATATCTGTGCCAGTGGATGTCTGATGGATGCATATGTCGAGGACGGAAAAGTAGTTTCCGTAGAAGGCAGTAAGGATACACCGATGCAGAACGGTGGATTATGCGCAAAAGGAGCGGCTTCCAGGCAGTATCTTTACAACAAGGACAGAATTTTGTATCCAATGAAACAAGTCGGTGAAAAAGGAAGCGGGAAGTTTGAACGAATTTCCTGGGAAGAAGCGTATGATGCCATAGCAAAGAAAATGCTGCAGATCCGGGAAACGTATGGCCCGCAGTCCGCGGTATTTTATGTAGGCTATCCAAAATGGTTTCGCCCTGCTATGCTTCGTCTGGCTAATGCCTATGGAAGTCCGAATTACTGTACGGAATCCAGCACCTGCTTTCAGGCATCGGATCTGGCCTGGAGAGCTACTTATGGAAATCATATCTGTTTTCCAGATATGATGCATGCGAATACGATTATGCTGTGGAGTTCCAATCTGTATCATTCCAATACGCCAATGACCAAAGGCTACAGGAAACTGAAGGAACGCGGCGGAAAGATTATTGTGGTAGATCCCAGAAAAACGGTAACAGCAAAGGATGCGGATATTCATTTACAATTGATACCGGGTACGGATGGTGCTCTGGCACTTGCCATGGCAAATGTTATCATAGAAGAGAATCTGTATGATAAGGAATTTGTAGAGAAATATGTATATGGCTTTGAAGAATACCGTAAGTATGTCAGAGAGTATTCACCGGAACGTGCTGCTGAAATTACAGGAGTAGATGCGGAGCTGATACGGAAAGCAGCCAGATGCTATGCCGGCAACGGTCCTGCCGGTATTATGTTTTCTGTATCTACGATTGTGCATAATATAAATGGTGTGCAGAATTATAGAGCCGTACAGAGTCTGATTGCATTGACAGGAAATTATGATATTCCAGGAGGCAATCCGAGCAGACCGGGTCCGGCTGTACCATTAAATGAATTCGGCCAGGTGAAGAGATTTAATGGAATAGAAGCCATCGGAGAAAAGGATTTTCCGGTTTGGTTCGATCTTTCCTGCGAAGAAGCGCAGTGTACCAGGCTGGCAGATTATATTTTGCAGGAGGATCCTTATCCGATTAAGGCTGTGCTTGGTTTTGGTCTGAATCATAATATGTGGCCGCAGCCGGAATATCTTCAGAAGGCTCTTAAGACATTGGATTTCTATGTCAATGTAGACATTTTTTATTCCGAATCCTGCCGGATGGCCGATATTATCCTGCCGGCGGCATCCTCCTTTGAAAGAGATGAAGTGATCCGCGGACGGGGAGGCATTCTGTCTCTTTCGGAGAAGGCAGTGGAGCCGTTGGGAGAGTCTAAAAATGACATCGAAATCATTCTGGATCTGGCAAAAGCAATGAAATTAGAAGATCCTGTACTGCAGCTGAATCTGGAAGAATATATGCAGTATATTCTGGAACCCTCTGGTCTGACACTGAAAGATCTTCGGGAACATCCGGAAGGAATGAAAGGAAAGAATGTTATTCCGCCGGAATTTAAAACCTATGAAAAGAGACCGTTTAACACGCCGTCCGGTAAGGTAGAATTCGTATCGCAGGCATTGAATAAATATGAGAAGACCTATGGTTATAAAGGACTTCCGGAATATCAGGATTTCCGTGAAATTTCTGAAGTGGACAGAGAAGAGTATCCGTTTATTTTAAATACCGGCTCCAGAAAGCCGCAGTACTTCCATTCCAGAACCTATCGGATGTCCTGGCTGAATGATCTGGAAGGCTCCACACTGATAGAAATGCATCCGGAGGATGCCAAAAAGCTGAGCATTAATGAGAAAGATCCTGTCCTTGTATCTTCTCCGGCCGGAAAAATAGAAGGAACAGCTTCTTTCTGTGTGAATGGAAAACAGGGTATGGTCAATATATACCATGGCAATCAGGAAGCAGATGCAAATGAACTGATTGCCAGGGATTATCTGGATCCAATATCAGGTTTTCCGGGATATAAGAGCTATTTCTGTAAGGTGGAGAAGAGAGGGTAAGCAGTATGGGATATCATATTAAATTGGATAAAGAAAAATGTATTGGCTGCTATGCATGCCATACAGCCTGCCTGGATGCACACCATGGGCCGGGAGAAGAACAGGCAAAAAGCTGCCGAACGATTGAAAAGGTCATTCAGGACGGATTTCAAAAAAATATCTGTCCCGGATGTATTCACTGTGGAAAGTGTATGGAAGTCTGTCCGGTACAGGCAATCTACAGAGATGAAGAAACCGGATTTGTCCTGACACAGAAGGAAAAATGTATCGGCTGTAAAAAATGTGAAACGGTATGTCCGATGCACGTAATTCATTTTGATGCATTCGGAAAAATGGAAAAGTGTGATGGATGCATTGAACGAGTGCGGGAAGGAAGAGAACCGGCCTGCGTACGTGTCTGCATTCCGGGTGCACTTTCGCTGGAAAAATAGTTTTATTTTTGCATTTCCCGCAGAATGATCTCGGCTGTTTTTACTACAGTCTTTTCTACAATCCGGATACAATGTTCCTTTCTTTCCTTAGAATTTCTTTCCATACCTCTGGTCAGGACGCGGCAGCAGGTGGCTCCGCATTCGGAACGAAACCAGTCATGCAGTTCATTTGCCAATGCAAAGCAATGTTCTATACAAGGATCTCCCGGTGTTCTGCGTCCAAAGAAATAGCCAAGGCACATCACAGCACCGGTCAGTGCGCCGCAGACGCAGCCTCCTCCTCCGAATCCCCATGGAAAGCCGGAACTCATAGCAATTACATCATCCGGTAAATCCAGTTCAAAATGCTTCCGGATCGCATATATAATAGATTCCGAACAGGCAAAACCATGTGTAAAGATATCTACAGCATCCGCCTGCAGTTCTTGAAAATGGATATTTGTATTCATAAAAATTTCCTCCTGAAAAGCTTTTGTACTGATTATTGTACCATAAGAAAAGCAGTTTTGCATTGCCAAAGAGAAAAGGATTGACTATAATGAAAGCAGTGATAATGATACCATTTTGGTGTTCTGTGGAATGCCAGAAGGTATATAAAAACAGGAGGAAGGACATGCGTACTATACAGGTAGAAACGATTACGGAACAGATTAAGGAGATGTGTATTGAAGCGAATCATTTTCTGTCCAAAGACATGGAATGCGCCATGCGAAATGCAGCGAAAACAGAACGTTCTCCGCTGGGTAGGAAAATTCTGGAGCAGCTGGGAGAAAATCTTACAATTGCAGGAGAAGATATGATTCCAATCTGCCAGGATACAGGAATGGCAGTTATTTTTATGGAGATCGGACAGGAGGTTCACTTTGAAGGAGGATCCTTGGAAGAGGCTATTCATGAGGGTGTACGGAGAGGATATACGGAAGGATTTTTGAGAAAATCTGTTGTCAAGGATCCTTTGATTCGGGAAAATACAAAGGATAATACACCTGCCATTATCCATTACCAGATAACAGAGGGAGACCAGGTAAAAATAACAGTGGCTCCGAAGGGATTCGGAAGTGAAAATATGAGCCGTATTTTTATGCTAAAGCCGGCACAAGGTATCGAAGGCGTAAAAGAAGCGATTTTAACAGCCGTACGGGATGCAGGACCGAATGCCTGTCCTCCTATGGTCGTTGGTGTAGGAATCGGCGGTACTTTTGAAAAATGTGCTTTTTTGGCGAAAAAGGCATTGACACGTGAAATCGGAAGCCATTCTGAAATCCCATATGTCAAAGAGATGGAGGAAGAACTTCTGGAAAAAATTAACAGATTGGGAATTGGGCCAGGAGGGCTTGGCGGTACGACCACTGCATTGGCAGTAAATATCAATACCTATCCAACCCATATTGCAGGACTTCCGGTAGCAGTGAATATGTGCTGCCACGTTAACCGTCATGCAGTCAGAGTGATATAATACGAAATTGTCAGCAAGGAGAAAATGCAATGGAAAAAAGAATAACTGCGCCGATTTCAAAAGAAGTGGCAAAAGAGTTACATGCAGGTGATTATGTATACATTACAGGAACCGTTTATACGGCAAGAGATGCGGCACATAAGAGAATGAGTGAAGCACTGGAAAAAGGTGAAGATCTGCCATTCGATATCAGAAACCAGATCATCTATTATATGGGACCATCTCCTGCAAGAGAAGGACGGCCGATCGGCTCTGCCGGTCCGACTACGGCAAGCAGAATGGACAAGTATGCACCGACTCTTCTGGATCTGGGACTTGGTGGGATGCTTGGAAAAGGAAAAAGAACAAAAGAAGTGATTGATGCGGTAGTACGAAATACTTCTGTATATTTTGCAGCTGTTGGCGGTGCTGGTGCATTGCTTTCCAAATGTATTAAAAAAGCAGAAGTAATCGCCTATGAGGATCTCGGCGCTGAAGCAATCAGAAAACTGGAGGTAGAGAATCTTCCGGCTATTGTTGTAGTAGATTCAGAAGGAAATAATCTATACGAAACAGCAATTTTGGAGTATCAGAATCTTTAAAATCATAAAGGAAAAGATATGAAACGAATAATCATTATGGTACTGAAAAATATTCTTCTGGTACCCTATATGTGGTTTAAGCTGAACTATTATGCTTCTCATGTCGACAAATATACAGAAGAAGAACGCTATCATATGCTGCGCTTTATTACAAGAAGAGCAAACTGGGGTGGAAGGGTAACAATACAGGCATATGGGCAGGAAAACATCCCAAAAGAATCCGGATTCATGTTTTATCCAAATCACCAGGGACTTTATGATGTACTGGCAATTGTAGATGCATGTGAAACTCCTTTTTCTGTTGTAGCAAAAAAAGAAGTTGGCAATGTACCATTTTTGAAACAGGTATTTTCCTGTATGAAAGCATATTTAATGGATAGAGAAGATATCAGACAGTCTTTAGAGGTTATCGTAAATGTGACCAAAGAAGTAAAGTCCGGAAGAAACTATCTCATTTTTGCAGAAGGAACAAGATCCAGACAGGGAAACAAGGTTCAGACATTTAAAGGCGGGAGCTTCAAAGCAGCAACGAAAGCCAGATGTCCGATTGTACCGGTTGCATTAATTGATTCCTTCAAACCATTTGATACGAATACCATTACGCCGGTGACAGTACAGGTACATTTCCTAAAGCCGCTTATGTATGAAGAATATAAGGAAATGAAGACGACAGAAATTGCTGAGTTAGTAAAAAATAGAATAGAAAATACGATTCAGGAGTATACGGATTAAAAAAAATGGAGACAATATATGGGAATGAAAAGTGAATTCTTTCCTAATATATTGTCTCAAAATTTTTTTGCCAATTTTTTGAAAAAAATAGTAAAAAATGTGTTGACATTCAAAAAATCATTTTGTATAATTATTTTTGCACTGTGGTGCTGACATAAATAGAAAATAATCATTGTGGAGAAATACTCAAGTGGCTGAAGAGGCGCCCCTGCTAAGGGTGTAGGTCG